>NZ_CP030041.1:5951563-6252144 GCF_003260975.1 Echinicola strongylocentroti
TACATCACCTTTGGGGTTTTATGATTCCAAGCCGACATTTTCGTGGAACCTACCTACTTCTAATAATGGATTACAGCAAACAGCTTATCAAATTGTGGCAGGAAGTGATCCGGACTTGCTACCAGAAAAAGCTGACTTTTGGAATTCTGAAAAAGTAACCAGCTCCCAGTCTGCCTGGATAAAATACAGTGGAACTGCGTTGGGTTCTCGACAACGGGTGTATTGGCAGGTTAGGTATTGGGATCAAGAAGGGCAACCTTCTGAGTGGAGTAAAACAGAGAGTTTTGAATTGGGTTTATTGGACAATTCGGATTGGTCAGCCAAATGGATAGGGTTACCGACAGCGGAAGAGGAAGTGACAGGTGAGTATGGAGATATGGTTCATAGGCCCCAATATCTTCGCAAGGACTTTGATATCCCCTCTGATGTGACTCAAGCGAGGCTATATATTACGGCAAAAGGCGTATTTGATGTACATCTAAATGCCAAGGATATCAGCGATGACGTGATGCCTCCTGGCTGGACGCCTTATGATGAACGTATAGAAACCATCACATATGATGTGACCGATTTATTGTCCCAAGGGCCTAACACTATTGGGGTGGAACTCGCCCCCGGGTGGCACTCCGGCAGGTTGGGGTGGCAAAAATCCAATTGGAGTGAAACGCCATCACCAAAAGTCCTTTGCCAATTGGAAATGATCCACTCAGATGGAAGCAAATCGCTACTGATTACCGACCATAGTTGGAAGGCAACCACCGATGGCCCCATAAGAAGGGCGAGTATTTATGATGGGGAGCTTTACGATGCGAGGAAGGAGCTGGAGGGATGGACAAGTAATGGATATGAGGACAGTGATTGGAGTAAGGTGCTGGTGGAGGACATTGATCCTTTGGTGGATTTACAGCCGAAGAGGCACCACACCGTAAAGCCCAAAATACACCTGGAAGCTAAAAAGGTAGAAATGACCGATGGGGAGGCTGTTTTTGATTTGGAGCAAAACATGGTAGGAGTATCCCGGTTACAGGTTCCCATGAAAAAGGGTGATACACTTAAAGTGCGCTTTTCCGAAATGCTTAGTCCTGATGGGACATTTTATACGGATAATTACCGTAGTGCACTGTCTACCGATTATTATATTGCCGATAAGACGGGAGTGATCGATTGGATGCCCAAATTTACCTTTCACGGCTTTCGCTATGTAGCCTTGAGCGGATATGACTTGGGCAAGACCCCCACTGAGGATTGGGTGACGGGAGTAGTCCAATACTCTGATTTTGATCAGAACGGGAGCTTTTCATCTTCACACGAAAAACTCAATCAACTGCAAAGTAATATCCAATGGGGGCTTAGAGGAAACTTTTTTGATGTCCCTACCGATTGCCCCCAAAGGGACGAACGGTTAGGTTGGACGGGAGATGCCCAGGTTTTTGGCCCCACTTCCTTGTTCAATGCTGAGGTATATTCCTTTTGGGCGAGTTGGCTCCAAAGCGTCCGTGAGTCCCAATATAAAAATGGCGGTATCCCTTTTGTGGTTCCTGATGTCCTTCAAAATAACAAGGTGAGCTCTGGCTGGGGAGATGCATGTACGATAATCCCTTGGGAACTGTACCGGTACACTGGAGATAGGGCCATATTGGAGGATAATTATGAGATGATGAAAAAGTGGGTACACCATCATAAAGAGAGTACCACTGATTTAATTTCGCACATGAACTCATTTGCCGATTGGCTTCAGCCATTTCCCGAAACAGGAAATACCCGTGGGGATACTTCACCAAAACTAATCGGCACGGCATTTTTTGGGTATTCAGCCAAGCTGACTGCGCTGACAGCAGAAGTTCTCGGCAGAGAGCGTGAAGCCAAGGAATATTGGGATTTATATAATGCAGTAGCCACTGCATTTGATCAGCAATTCTTTAATGCTGATGGAGAAGTGACTGGTGTAGAACCCACACAAACGGCTTATTTGCTTGCCTTGGCCTTTGACCTGATACCTGATAACAAAAGGGCCAAAGCAGGAGAACATTTGGTGGCAAAAATCAATGAGGCGGACAACCATCTTCGGACAGGCTTTTTGGGTACACCATTATTGGCCAAGGTATTGGATCAGTTGGGACACCCTGAGTTGATGTACACCTTGCTTTTTAAGGAAACATACCCCTCTTGGTTCTATTCTATTAACCAAGGAGCTACCACTATTTGGGAACGATGGAACAGTTACAGCAAAACAGACGGCTTTAACCCCCAGCGAATGAACAGCCTTAATCATTATGCCTACGGCGCAATAGGGCAGTGGATGTATGAAAGGATTGCGGGGATCGCACCGATAGAGGCCGGGTATAAGAAGATCCGGATAGCACCATTTCCCCATGAGCCACTTACTACAGCCAAGGCGTCTGTAAATACTACTTATGGAGAGGTGAAAAGTTCGTGGCAAATAGAAGGAAACCTGTTTGTCCTAAAAACGACGGTTCCTCAAAATACCACCGCCAGCATAGAGTTGCCCACGACAAGTATGGAGACGGTTATGGTGAACGATGAACCTGTAAAGAATAACTACACCGTCAGGGGAACAGGAAAAGGTAAAACGTTGAGTTTTGAAGTGGAGCCAGGGACTTATCATATTAAGTGCCAATTGGACCGATAGGCTTTTTAACCCGGATTATGCGTTAGGAATCGTAGTGAGAGCTGAAATTGCAAGAAAATCAGTTAGTTTGGAGGCATTAGCGTAGCACCGCTACGGTAATGCCGAAAACTAAAGTGAAACGGCTGATTTTGAAGCAGTTTAAGGTCGCAACACCTGTGCGCCGTGGCGTAGATAGGCTAATGCATATTCCGGGTTTAACTGGTTGTTGGTAAATAATTAGTAGAGATAGATTAGTTAATCAAATCAATCATAAACCAAATGAATAAAGTAGAAGCGTTAGGTATATTGGGACTTGTGCTAGTAATAGCTTGTTTTACATCCTGCAAAGGGGAGAAAACCAACTCGGACATGAAGACATCAGGTCAAAAGAATCCGAATATAGTTTTGATACTTTCCGATGATCAAGCTTGGACAGATTATGGATTTATGGGGCATGAGCATATCGAAACGCCAAATATAGATAGGTTGGCAGAAGAGAGCCATACCTTTACGAGAGGCTATGTCCCTACATCATTATGCTCTCCCTCCTTGGCTTCCTTGATTACGGGGCTTTATCCTCAGCAAAATGGAATATTGGGAAATGATAGGATATTGCCTACGGATGACCCCTCCAAGAAGAAAGAAGTCCGAGGAGAAAACTTCAAGCCTTTAATCAAGCAATTTGAGAAGTTCGAAACGTTGCCAGATCTATTAAAACCTAAAGGTTACCTGTCATTTCAGACAGGCAAATGGTGGATTGGAAATTATAAAAATGGTGGGTTTGACAAGGGCATGACCCATGGTGATATATCCCGGGGCGGAAGGCACGGTGATGAAGGCCTGAAAATAGGCAGGAATGGCATGGATCCGGTTTTTAAGTATATTGATGAAGCGGTAGAAAAGAAAAAGCCGTTTTTTATGTGGTATGCTCCGATGATGCCCCACGGCCCCCACACTCCTCCCGATAGTCTTTACCAAAAATACCTAAAGAAAACACCTTCTAAATATGTGGCAAAATACTGGGCCATGTGCGAATGGTTTGATATCACCTGTGGACAGCTAATGGATTATGTAGATAATAAAGGCCTTACCGACAATACCATATTTATCTATGTCTGTGATAATGGCTGGGTTCAAAACGAAGACAACGCTAGCTATGATAAGGTATCCAAAAGAGCACCTTATGATTTGGGAATGAGGACTCCGATTATGATCAAATGGCAAGGACAAATAAAACCATTAATGGATACTTCATCCATCGTAAGCAGCATCGATATTGTCCCTACTGTCTTAAGTCTTTTGGATTTAGAAAAAACCGAGAAAATGGAAGGCATTGACTTTTTGGACCAACAAGCCTTGGATAATCGGGAAACAATATACGGTGAAATCTATGACCACGATTTTTATAGTACCGAGGAAGACCTGTTTTATAATATTGTGTACCAAAAACCGTATAAGCTAATCGTACCCAATAAGAAGAACAAACCAAATGAAAAGATTGAACTTTACGATATTTTCCAAGATCCATATGAGGAAAATGAAATAAGTGAAGCCCACCCTCAGCTAGTGGAGACATTGACAAAGAAGGCCATCGAGTTTAGAAACTAAGCACCTACTTATGGGGGCAACTTCAATTAGTTAAGGAAAAAACATATGATACGGAAAGCATTTAAAATGAAGGTCTATCCTGATCAATTGGAAGAATACAAGCGCAGGCATAATCCGATCTGGACGGAGCTAAAAGACACATTGAAAAATCATGGGGTTAGCAACTACAGCATCTTTTATGACAAAGAAACCAACTCCTTGTTTGGGTACGCTGAGGTATCCTCTAATAAGCAGTGGGAGGAAATTGCCAATACACCGATATGCAGGCAATGGTGGGATCATATGAGCGAGCTTATGGAAACCAATGCTGACAACAGCCCCGTTTCA
The DNA here is from genome assembly GCF_003260975.1 of Echinicola strongylocentroti. NCBI lineage: Bacteria > Pseudomonadati > Bacteroidota > Cytophagia > Cytophagales > Cyclobacteriaceae > Echinicola > Echinicola strongylocentroti. Next base: position 5,956,128 of record NZ_CP030041.1, read on the forward strand.
ATAGATCTTCAGGAGGTCTTTTATATGTCATAGCGAACACAGCAACAGTGTAGGTGAGAGATCGTTGTTCCGACAGCTTTGCTGCGGAACCACTAGCGTTGAGTTTTTAACTCAAAACCACTTATTCCTTTCCGTGCTGGTGTCCAGCACTTATGGCATTGCTAGGATGCTTTATCCACTTTCTATTTCCAAGCTAAAGCTCCTAGCGGAGCATCCCTGCTTCGCAATACGAAACAGGATAGTTTTCAAGAGACTATGAAGTAGTTTTGATATTCTAAGGTTTAACCATTATAAAGCATTTAACATAATGAGCACAGCAGAACGTACTTTTAAGCATGTCAACTACCTCTGGGACGAGCAAAAAGCCCAAGAACTAGAAGGAGACGAGGTAGCCCTTTTGATCTACCGTTCCAATATCCTTGGATCGGATCTCCGCATCACCAATTACGGTGGGGGGAACACGAGTTGCAAGACCACGGAAGTCGATCCCTTGACCAAGGAAGAGACAGAGGTAATGTGGGTAAAGGGCTCCGGTGGGGACATCGGCACCCTGAAGAGAAGTGGGCTTGCCGGTCTGTACATGGAGAAGCTGCATTCGCTGAAGAATGTGTACAGGGGCTTGGAGTTTGAAGACGAGATGGTAGGTTTGTTCAACCACTGCATCTATGACCTGGACTCCAAGGCACCTTCCATTGATACGCCCTTGCATGCATTCCTGCCGTTCAGGCACATCGACCACCTGCATCCTGATGCGGCCATTGCGATTGCTGCTTCCAAGGACGGAGAGAAGATTACCCAAGAGCTTTTCGAAGGACAGATTGCGTGGGTGCCCTGGCAGCGCCCAGGATTTGACCTGGCCCTGCAATTGGAAAAAGCCCTGAACGACAATCCCGGTATCCGTGGCATCATGTTGGGCGGCCATGGACTGTTCACCTGGGGCGATACGGCCTATGAGTGCTATATCAACAGCCTTGAGATCATCGACAAGGCCTCTGAGTACCTGGAGGAGAACTATGGCAAGGACCGTCCGGTATTCGGTGGCCAAAAGCTGGAGTCCTTGGCCCCTGAACAGCGTAAAGAGCAGGCTTCCATTATCGCCCCCGTGCTAAGGGGACTGGCTTCCGGGTACAACAGAATGGTCGGCCATTTCACCGACGATGAGCGCGTACTCCAGTTTGCCAACAGCCATGACCTGGAAAAGCTGGCACCGCTGGGAACGAGCTGTCCCGACCACTTCCTGAGGACAAAGATCAGGCCTTTGGTACTGGATTTTCCTGCTGATATTGACCTGGGCAACGCAGAAGAGATCAAGGAAAAGCTGGACAGGGATTTCGAAGAGTACAGGGCGTACTATAAAAAATATTACGAGGACCATAAGCGGGACAACAGTCCGGCCATGCGAGACCCGAATCCCGTGGTGATCATTTGGCCAGGCGTGGGGATGTTCTCCTATGCCAAAAACAAGCAGACCGCACGTGTGGCCAGCGAATTTTACATCAACGCCATCAACGTAATGCGCGGGGCGGAAGCTGTTTCCGAGTATGTGGCCCTGCCGCTCCAGGAGGCTTTTGATATTGAGTACTGGTTGCTGGAAGAAGCAAAGCTCCAGCGTATGCCCAAGGAACAACCACTTTCCAGAAAAGTGGCATTGGTGACCGGTGGTGCAGGCGGTATCGGCAAGGCGATTGCCGACAAGCTGGCCGGTGAAGGTGCCTGCGTATTCATCACGGACATCAACCAGGACCGTCTGGACGAGGCTGTAGGGACTTATTCCAAAGATGTCGGTGGCGGTGCAGTGATGGACGTGACCAAGGGTGACGACATCGTAAAGGCCTATAAGGAAGCTGCCCTGAAGTTTGGTGGTGTGGACATCATCATCAACTGTGCCGGGCTGGCGATTTCCAAGCCGATCGAGCAGACCTCCGAGAAAGACTGGGACCTGCTACAGGATATTCTGGTAAAGGGACAGTTTGCCGTATCCAAGGCGGGAGTGGAAACCCTGAGGGCACAGAACCTTGGCGGTGACATTATCAATATAGCCAGTAAAAATGCCCTGGTATCCGGTCCCAACAATGTAGGTTATGGTACTGCCAAAGCCGCCCAGGTGCACATGAGCCGTCTTCTGGCCGCTGAGCTTGGCAAGGACAAGATCCGCGTAAACGTGGTGAACCCCGATGCCGTGATCGAAGGAAGCAAGATCTGGGAAGGCGAATGGGCAAAAGGAAGGGCCAAAGCCTATGGCATCACCGTGGAAGAGCTGCCGGCCTTCTATGCAAAAAGAACGATCCTGAACGAGATCATCGGTGTGGATGACATCGCCAATGGTGTCTTTGCCTTTGTGGGCGGTCACCTGAGCAAGTGTACAGGTAATATTCTGAATGTAGATGGCGGAGTGGCCGCTGCTTTTGTGAGATAATTATGCGAATGGACAAGCAAGGAATAAATGAAATGAACGATCAGGCTCTCCCGGACCACCGGGAGGGTCTTGATCATTTGAATAGCGTACTGGGAAAGAAGGGCATCGATGTCAATGCCCTTGTGGGAAAGCTAAAGGAATTCCAGGTGGCCGTGCCCAGCTGGGCACTGGGCACCGGAGGCACACGTTTCGGGAGGTTTCCCGGAGGCGGTGAGCCGGGCACCCTGGAGGACAAGATTGCCGATGTGGGGCTGTTGCACCAGTTGAGCCAATCTGCGGGAGCGATCTCGCTGCACATTCCCTGGGATATCCCCAAGGATGTGAAGGCCATTAAGGAACTGGCCGCTTCGCACGGGCTGATCTTCGACGCGGTGAACTCCAATACCTTTCAGGACCAGCCTGACCAGGAGCTTTCCTATAAGTTCGGGTCGCTTTGCCATGCGGACAGGGCGGTCAGAAAACAGGCCGTGGACCATAACCTTGAAGTGATCAGGTATGGTGATGCCCTCGGCTCCAAGTCGCTGACCGTTTGGTTGGCGGACGGATCGTCATTCCCGGGACAGCTGAACTTCAAGAAGGCTTTCCGGCGTACCCTGGAATCGCTTCAGGAAATCTATGCGGGCATGCCTTCCGACTGGAAGATGTTTGTGGAATACAAGCCCTATGAGCCGAATTTCTACTCTACGGTGATCCAGGACTGGGGCACCTCCCATATGCTGGCCGATAAGTTGGGCGACCGTGCCTACAGCTTGGTGGACCTTGGCCACCACCTGCCCAATACCAATATCGAGCAGATCGTGGCGACGCTGATGATGGAGGGCAAGCTGGGCGGCTTCCACTTCAACGATTCCAAGTACGGCGATGATGACGTGACCGTTGGCTCGCTGAAGCCCTACCAGTTGTTTTTGATCTTCAACGAACTGGTGGACGGCATGGAAGACCCTACATCGGACAATCCCTATCCGGCCTGGATGATCGATGCCAGCCATAACCTGAAGGATCCGTTGGAGGACCTGCTGCAATCACTGGAAGCGATCAAACTGGCCTATGCACAGGCACTGTTGGTGGACCGTGTGGCACTGGAAGAGGCAAGGGAAAACAATGATCCTTCCCTGGCACAGGAAATCCTTCAGGCAGCCTACCGTACGGATGTCCGCCCACTGTTGGCGGAAGCCAGGTTACAGGCAGGAGGGGCACTGGATCCGATAGGTACTTATCGAAGGCTCAATGTCCGGAAGGAACTGATCGCCCAGCGTGGCGAGAAGGTGATCTCCACGGGACTGTAACAGGGCCGTCATAGCTTTGCCTTGGGCCCTTACCATAACATCAATACAATCATTACAGCAACTTCCGGCAATCCGTTCATTTCCTTTTTCACGGGTTTAATAGGTTTGAGAATTTTCTTCTGAAAAATTGAACTGGATTGCCGGTTTTGTATTACCAGCTTCCAACGTGAAGTCTAATTAACTTACCCCATGACGCCAATACCGGTAATTGCCATATTTGATATAGGAAAGACCAACAAGAAGTTCTTTTTGTTTGATGGGCACAGCAATGAGATCAAGCAGGAGTACAACAAGATCCCGCTGACAGCGGACGAGGATGGTTTTGAATGTGATGACCTGGCAGCATTGACGGATTGGATAAGGTCCAGTGTTGAGGGCATCTGCCGGTCACCGGACTATGAGCTCAAGGGGATCAATTTTTCCACTTATGGCGCGTCGTTTGTCCATATTGGCGAGGATGGCGAGCCGCTGACACCACTTTATAATTACCTGAAGGAAATCCCCCAAGAGGTGCTTGACGGGTTTTACCGGCGCTATCCCGAGGAGGCCAACAACCTGGAGACCGCTTCCCCTTCATTGGGCATGCTGAATTCCGGGCTGCAGCTGTACTGGCTGAAGAAGACGAGACCGGAACTGTTTGCCAAGATCAGACACTCCCTGCACTTCCCCCAGTACCTGAGCTATCTGTTTACGGGCAAGGCGGTGAGCGAGCCCACTTCCATCGGCTGCCATACACGTCTCTGGGACTTCCAAAAAGGCCAGTACCATGATTGGGTGAAGGCGGAAGGCATCGACCGGGTGCTCCCTGAGATCGTACCGACGGGCCAATTGTACACGGCAGCGATCTGTGGCCGGAAAGTGGATGTCGGTGTAGGTATCCACGACAGTTCCTCGGCGCTTGCCTCTTATCTGGTGCGGGTAAAGGAACCGTTCCTGTTGATCTCCACCGGCACCTGGAGCATTTCCCTCAACCCGTTTACCCAAGATCCACTGACACGGGAAGAACTCCACAATGACTGCCTGAATTTCCTCAGTATCGATGGCAATCCGGTGAAGGCATCCCGCTTTTTTATGGGCTACGAGTTCAATTACCAGATGGACCGGATCAACAGGCATTTTGACAAGCCCGACAAATATTACAAGACGGTACCTGCCGACCCGGCAATCATCCGGCAAATCAAGGACGGAAAGGTCCGCAATACGTTTTGTCCGGCGCATATCGCGGAGACACCATTGGTGAAGTCCCTTTACGGCGGCAATGAGTGGGAGCCCGGGGCATTTGACAGTTTTGAAGAGGCCTACCACCATTTGATCTGGGGGCTGACGCTGCTGCAGGTAGCGTCGCTCAAATTGGCAAGGGGGAATTCCGCTATCCATAAGGTCTTTGTCGACGACGGCTTTGTCCACAATGAGGTGTTCATGGAACTGCTGGGACACTACCTTCCGGACTGCGAGCTGGTGTTTTCGGACTTCCCACTGGGATCGGCCTACGGCGCGGCCCTGGTACTGGAGGCCAGCGAGAAGAAGATGGTGTAGAAGTCCGAAGACTTTGGGAAGTTATGGTCGCAAGTCTTTAGACTTGGACCAATTAAGCCCTGGTCCAAGTCTGAAGACTTGCGACCTCATACTTATGGAAGTCTTCAGACTTCCCTTTTTTTACCTTGTTTTAAAGAAAGAAGAATTCCATACAATATTACCTGTTTTTTGGACTTTTCAATGGGGAATAATGGCTTCATTGGAGATTAAATGAAGCATATGGTTACAATTAACTATTGTTTCATTCTATATGTTGAAAGGTTAATGTAACATAAATGAAAATCTTTAAAATCACGGTACTTCTTATGTGTTTTGCCGCACAGGCATTTGGTCAGATCGAAAAAGGGGCAAGAGATGATAATGGGCGACATGTGATCCCGCGAGGCTTTGTGGTCAACACCAATGATGCAATGGGTGAATTGTTTTACACCAAAGACGATTATTTGAGAATGGTCCGGATGGGTGCAAATTATCAGGTGATCCGGCTGGAATTGGGGAAGGTGAGTGGTTTTACAGGCTGTACAGTGGATTCTGAATATTTACAAAAACTGGATACATTGGTGGAGCTGGGGAAAGAGCACGGTATGAAGACCGTGTTTAAAATGACGGTATATGGTGTGAAAGGCTTCAGTTGGGAAGAGTTTTGGGAAAACAGAAACGATGAACACTTGACCTATATTGATGCATGGAAAAATATTTGGGAACGTTACCAAGATCAAGTAGCAGTAAAAGGGTATGACCTTGTAAACGAGCCAAGGAAGGAATCGATGGATATTTCGTATGAGGATTTGACCAATGACTATTTGGTTCCGCTCTACCAGAAGATTATCGACGAAGGCCAAAAATTCAACGCAGATAAGTTGATGTACTGCCAAGCTATTTTTATGAACAAAGGTGATGCCGTCAACCATAATCAATATGCTGAGATCACCGCAGCCATAAACCGTGAGAATGTAGTGTTTACCCCGCATATCTACCAAAACAAGAAAGAATGGATAAAACCTACTATGCTAAGATTTGAGCAAGAAGCAGCACTGCAAAAGGGGCCCATGCTCGTAGGGGAGTGGGGCTTTCCTACTTTCCAAACCACAGATTCCTCCGCCCATGAGCAGAGGAATTATATGGATTTTTATATCCATACGGTAAATATGTTTGACAGTTTAGGAGTGGGGTCGATAAAGGCTTGGTTTTCAGGCAACCGTAAGATGCAAAATTTTCTTCCTGGAGGGCCATCTACTTGGGCGATATTCAGTGATCCCAATGGTGTGGGAACGGTGGAGCGGAAATATATCACGGATATCATAGCCAGGCCTTATCCCCAAGCGATCGCAGGAAGTATCCGGTCATTTGGCTTTGATTTCGCCACTAGGACGTTGGCGGTGAAGATTACTTCAGACAATCAGAAAGGCCCTTCCCATATCTTCGTCGGGGCAAACAGACATTACCCTGATGGGTTTTCTGTTAGACTAGGAGATGAATTGACCCTGATTCAAAACCCACTGCATAACACAGGACTTGAGGTGGTTAAAAACGAAAATAATTGGGAAGTTGATGGTTTTATCTGGGATGAGGTACAACAACAACTCATCGTGTTGGATTGGCCACTGGACCATACGGATTTGGAGCTGAGGATCGAGCCAGGTGTTACCCGTTGATAATCTCCTTGGGCGGAATCTCTATTTTAAACTACAGCAAAAAAATAACAATATGCGCATCATATTAATAATTTTATCAGCAACCGTTTTCGTATCTATCGGTAAAGCCCATTCGCAGGTAAATGTCGCACACAATGGCTCTCTGGAGTGGGATTATGAAGAAAAAAACGGAATAGTTGCGGTCGAAGCAGAGCATTTCTATAAACAATCCAAAACAACAAAGAGAAAGTGGTATGCCATATCAGGCAAGCAGGCATCGGCACCTGCTATCCAAGGTAAAGAAAACCATGCTTCGGGAGCGAGCAACGAAACCTATATGGAGATTTTGCCTGATACAAGGACGGATCATTCGGACGAATTGGTTCATGGGGAGAATTTTTCCAATAAAGCCGGGGAAATAGGTGTACTACATTACCAAGTAAAGTTTAATACACCAGGTAGGTATTATGTATGGGTAAGGGCGTATTCGACTGGAAGCGAAGACAATGGGGTACATGTGGGCATTGATGGAGCGTGGCCTACGAGTGGCCAACGGATGCAATGGTGTGAAGGTAAGAATGGCTGGACTTGGGAAAGTAAGCAAAGAACCGAGGAAGAACACTGCGGGGTGCCCCATGAGATTTATCTGGATGTAGATAAAGCGGGTATGCATGAGATCCAGTTCAGCATGCGGGAAGATGGGTTTGAATTCGATAAGTTTATTTTGACCAAAGATGTGGACTATCAACCTACAGGAATAGGCCTTCCATCTACGGAAAAGCAAAGGGATCTTTCGAATGGTTCAACAAATCAGAACAGCAGGGAGCCATCGTATATTGCGAGGCTGTCCACTTCTTCAGCGGACAACAAGACATTTTTTGCCAAGGAATATGCAGTCGAAGGCTCAGGTTTTTATAAAGACAAGCATGGAGATTGGTTGGCCATAAATCCGGAAGAGGGTGAACGGGCAAAAATCTCGATGCCTTTTTATTTTTCTAGTGGAAAGTACGATATACTGTTTGTAGGAGTGGGAGAAAGCGATGGACAGCCCACGTATTCACTAAGGGTAAATGACCGCGACCTAGGGAGTTTTTCTTTTCCTCTTTCTGATAAAATGTTTGAGCAGGGGCCCACATATAACCATGTATGGGAAAATATTTCCTTAACCAAGGGTGATATCGTGACCGTTCAGGCCACTATAGCGAGTGCTGATGGAAAAGAGTGGGCGAGGGGAAGATGGTCAGGTATCGTATTTGCCCCTGCAGGACGAGGGAAGCTACTGCAAAGTAACATGGACAGTGACCAATACGGCAGAGATCCTATCAGTATATCGCCGCCAGTGGGGAGATTGGCTATTGTAGCAGATGGAAACTCACCGGATCCTGATGATTTGGGAGGTACGGCGGTTTCTTTGGCCTTATTGCAGGCATCGGGCCTGGCGGATCGCTTGGTCCATTACTCCCATAGTTGTGATTTGGTCAGAGGGGACCGGATTTCTGAGCGTGCAGAGAAAGAGCGGCATTCCCTGATGCAGGTAGCATGTGATGTGACGGCACGTCGTTGGGGAGGTTTTGATTCCTTGAAATTCCATGATGCGCTATGGGAGCAAGAGGAAACGGTCAACGACCTGGCCAGAGCCATAAATAATTCTTCGGCATCGGATCCTTTATGGATTGTGGAAGCTGGAGAACCTGATATAATTGGCTTGGCCTTGGATGCGTCCCTACCTGCTAAACATTCCTTTGTGAAGGTGGTCACCCATCACTCAGCAAATGATGATGCAGGTGATTTTTATACATGGCAAAATATACTTGATTTCGGCGTGGAAGAAGTGCGGATACCTGATCAGAATGTCCATCTTAAAGTAGCCTTGGAGGCTTGGGATTGGGCAAAAGATCACCACGATCCTAGGATACAATGGGTATGGCTAATGGGGAAAATTGCGGAAGTGGACGATGTGGTGAAATTCCAAAAAGGAAAATGGGACTGCTCAGATGCCGGAATGGTATTGTATTGGATTACAGGAGCCACATCAGGAGGAGTGGAACTGGGAACTGTAGAAGATGTAAAAAAATTGCTATTGGATTATATAGATAAGTGAATGGAGGCATGATAAAAGATGTTTCACTAAGGTGGAAATAGAAATCCTGTTTCCGAACGACTGCTTCCAAAACCCTTTGGAACGCAATACCTGTATGCGGTGGCGTAGCCAGGCTAATGCCTATTTCGGGTTTAAGTTGATTTTGGAGAACTTTTGGACGAAAACACCCTTTTTTTAGACGATTCTTTTCACGCTGCTGCTTTAATTTGGTTGAAATAAATTAACACAGTTACAATGAAAGTACAACAAACTATTTGTGGCTATTTTTGGTCGCTTCTGATCATGGTGCTTGTCATGGGGTGCCAGACTCATGGAAAAAATACGGAGAAACAATCCACTATTGACCAAAAGGTAGCAGAGCTGGTCAGTAGGATGACGTTGGCAGAAAAAGTAGCGGAGCTCACACAAGATGCTCCTCCAAATGAGCGTCTGGGTATTCCGATGATGCAGTACAGTGAGTGTCTCCATGGCTTATGGCTTCCTGGGGCGACGGTATATCCACAGGCGATAGCCTTGGGGTCTACTTGGGATCCGAAAACGATCAAAGAAATGACCACGGCGATTGCCAAAGAGGCCAGAGCGGCAAATCTTACCCATTGTTATTCTCCTAATTTGGATGTGATTACGGGTGATCCCCGTTATGGAAGGGTAGAAGAGTCTTATGGTGAGGATCCTTATTTGGTCTCTCGGATGGGAGTGGCTTTTATTGAAGGTTTACAAGGAACAGGTAGTGAAAAGTTTGATGAAAACCACATCCTAGCCACAGCAAAACACTTTGTTGCCTACCCCGAAAACCGCCGAGGAATCAACGGTGGGTTTAGTGATATTTCAAAAAGGAGGCTTTATGAGGTTCATCTTCCTCCATTCGAAGCAGCTGTAAAAGAAGCAGGAGTAGGGTGTATTATGCCCGGCCACCAAGATCTCAATGGTGTGCCTTGTCATATGAACACATGGTTGATACAAGATTTGCTTAGGGACCAATGGGGATTTGATGGATTTATCGTCTCGGACAATAATGATGTTTCAAGATTACACCATATGCATTATATCGCCAAATCTCGGGAGGAAGCAGCCGTAATGGGACTGCAGACTGGAGTAGATGTGGACTTGGTAATCGGTAAGGATCCTGCTAATGCAGCCTATATTATGGAGGTATTGGAAGATACGTTGACCAGTAATCCTGATTTGGTGAAGCACGTAGACAGAAGCGTATCACGAATATTGAAAATGAAATATAAACTTGGCCTATTTGACCAAGAGGATACCGATGAGGTAAAGGACGTGGTAAGTACACCAGAAAGCCAAGAGCTGGCGCTGGACATTGCCAAAAAGTCCGTAGTGCTGTTAAAGAACGACAATGACCTATTGCCTCTGGACATTGACAAGGTCAATTCTATAGCAGTAATCGGCCCAAATGCCCATGAAGAGGTGGCCAAAGGGAAAAAATATACGCTTCTCGGAGGGTATGCTGGTATACCGCCATATTATACTTCCGTGCTGGAAGGTATACGACAAAAGGTGGGAGACAAAGTGAAAATCAACTATGCGGAAGGCTGTAAACTTACGAGCAGTTCCAAGGCAGGGTTTGCAGAAGCCATCGAAGCAGCCAAGAAATCCGATGTAGTGATTTTGGCGGTTGGCGGCTCCACTGCCACCTGTGGAGAAGGCGGAGATCGTGCAGATTTGGATCTTTTTGGTGTCCAAAATGAACTTGTTGAGGCCATCCACAAAGTCGGAAAACCGGTGGTAGCGGTACTGATAAATGGCCGTCCACTTACGATAAACTATATAGCGGAAAACATTCCTTCTATTATCGAAAGCTGGTATCTAGGAATGCGTAGCGGGGATGCATTGGCTGATGTGGTCTTTGGGGACTATAATCCGGGAGGAAAACTTACCGTTTCTTTTCCTAGATCAGTGGGGCAGCTACCTGTAACTTATCTGGAGAGACCTGACTTTGTAGGGTCGGGAAAGGGACTGTATAAATTTACCGATAAATCCCCCTTGTTTCCATTTGGACATGGACTTAGTTATACCTCTTTTAGCTATAGCAATGTAAGGCTCGATAAGCGCCAAATCAAAGCTGGCGAAAAAGCCATCGTATCCGTAGATGTGACCAATACAGGCAGCAGGGCTGGTGATGAAGTGGTGCAAATGTACGTCAGAGATGATTTTGCCTCAGTAGGCCGATATAACAAAATGTTAAAGGGCTTTGAAAGGGTTCCGTTGCAAGCAGGTGAAACCAAAACCATCCAGTTTGAACTGAATCCTGAAAACCTGTCGATATATGATCAGAACATGGAAAAAATAGTGGAGCCTGGAGATTTTACCATTTCAGTTGGTGGCTCTAGTCTTGAAAAAGACCTTAGTGAAATCAAATTAGCAGTGTTGTAAATCAACTGATTTTCGTGCACTTTCAGCCCATCCCGATAGCTGTCTGGACAGGTCATAACGATTCCTAATGCATAAACCGGGATAAGCCGGGGTTAATTGATTCTACCATCACAAAGTGCTTAATCATAGCCTGAGTTGGGGCATAAATCGCTATCAATCCGTCATAGCAAGCTTCTCTGCTCCAAACAGGCCTGCTGGACTTCAGACAAGCCTATCTGGAGTGAAGCTAGGCAAGCCTGTCTTGGGTGGAGCCAGGCAAGCCTGTCCGGAGCCCATAGCCGTCAGGCTAATGTAAGTTGTTGGAAACCTATATCCTTATTGAAGTTTGGGCTCTTTACAAATGGCCTAGGGGGGGCAAATCCCCATTATCTCTGTTCGAGATTACAAATCTCGAACAGCTAAGTTAAACTGACGACTATGGTCCCGAGCCCGGCAGGCTCGCAGTGCTTGTTCTCCTTGGGCGATAGGCAAAAGGGAAATCATGAAGGTTTTGTCACCGACAGAAAAGAAGTACAGCTGTTTTAGGAGGGGCTTGTTCGTTGGTGGATAGTGGCTAATTGCTATATTTGCTATTACCAACAGATCAATAGTATTCCATTTGCTGCAATGGATAAATATACATTCGTTTGTTTTGTCAAATGAAAAGTTACTATTGGTAATGTGTTTCCCAAAAAAAATCACCTGAAATACCCCTGCTTCCAAAGACTGGGCCCTTGATCCAGAGAAGGTAAAAGGAGTAGTGGTAAAGAAAATATAAGAACGTGAAGTGCTATTTAAACCCAAGAGCGCCAAAAAAGATAATCACCGGAGTTGTTCCTCTCCATATAACTGTGAAAAAGCCTTCAATGGCGGTTTCATTGATTGGTCTGATAGTGTACTTTTTGATGATTGGAGCGGAGGTTAAATCCGCTTTAGGACAGGACCAAATCAATAATTTCAAGCATATTTCGACCTCTGATGGGTTTTCCCTAAACTCAGTTAACTCCATTGGCCAGGACCAAAAGGGACTCATCTGGTTTGGAACCCGAAACGGACTGATGAGGTACGATGGTAAGGAATTGAAGGTAATGCGCCGGGAAATAGGGGACACTGATAAGCTACGGATAAACGATATATACGCTATCCATGTGGATAGTGCCCGTGGGATATGGATGGGGACCAAAAGCGGCCTGAGCATTTTTGACCCCAAGAACCATTCCTCGATTGATTTTGAAGAGGAGACGTTGTCAGACATGGCGATCTCTTCGCGTTTTGTACACGATGTATTGCGAATAAGTGACCATGTGGTATGGATAGCTACCAAAAACGGCATCAATGTCCTAAATGAAAAAGAAAGAAAGGTTGCCTATTATTTGCATGATGAGACCAGACCTGAGACCATCAATTCAAGTTTTGTCAATTGCCTTTACCAATCCAGTAACGGAGCGATATGGGTAGGATCGCGATCTGGCCTCAACAAGCTGGAAGAGGTCCAGGGAGATGAACTTGTTTTTAGGGATTTTACCATAAAAGAGGGCAATAAGGAAAGTCCTTTTAGTGAAAATGTCAGCTCTATAAAGGAAGACCATAAAGGTAACTTGTGGATAGGGACACATCATGGACTTTTTTATTTTGATATTTCCACTGAAAAATTTGAAGCTTTTGGAGAAAGTTCCGGTCAGACACTGACCAATAATCTCGTTCAGGATTTGACTCTTGATAAGCACCATCGACTTTGGGTGGGGACCTATGATGGGTTAAATGTTATAGATAGCACACATACACTGATCAGGAAAATCAAACATGACCCCCAAAAGCCGGATGGTTTGACAGATAATTCTATCCGGTCCCTTTTTACGGATAGTCAGGGGGGAGTATGGATTGCGACCTATTATGGTGGTGTGAACTATTGGGATGATAAACAGTTGAACTTTGAGAATATAGAAGAGAGCAACGGAACGCAGTTAGGGTATAACGTGGTGAGCACGCTAGTGGAAGGAAGCAATAAGAATATCTATATTGGTACCGAAGGGGCAGGACTGACTGTGCTCAATCCAGAGGGGATGGAATTTCAAAAAATCAATGAACTGGGACCCGGAAATTATATTGGGTCTGTAAAGGATTTATTGTTTGAGAGCGACGATAAATTATGGATTGGGACATTTAGCAGGGGGCTGGTACTACTGGATCTAAATACGAGAGATTTTAAGGAATATCGTGGGACAACTGATTCGTTAGCGCCAAACACATTGACTACAGACCAATTATTGTCCCTGGAGGAGGCGCCTGATGGAAAACTTTGGATAGGAACCCTTAACAGGGGGCTGGATTTATTGGATACAAAGAAACAGTCCATTAGGAATTTTAACGCCGATGGTACGAAGTCCATGATAGCCAATAATAATGTAAGGGCCTTATTGCGCAGCTTAAAAAACGACTTGTACATAGGTACGGGTCAAGGTCTATGTAGATTAGATTATTCGAAGTATCAAGCGGGTGATTATGATTTTGAGTTTTTTGAAATGGCAGATGGGACCCCTGATGACCTCTATATTCATGATCTTTTCGAAGATTCTAATGGAGAAATATGGGTGGCTGCGCATAACTTTGGTCTATTTCGTGTAGAAGGAGATCAGTTATATCCTTCGGGGCTATCTGGGGTAAGCAGTATCTTTGCCATTTCTGAGGATTCAGAAGGGAGTTTATGGCTTAGCTCGGAAGAAGGCATAGTCACTTATGACCCGACCAATGGAGACCAACGGATATATAACCGGAACGATGGTGTACAGGCAAATGAGTATAATAGAGGCGCTAAGCTCCATGCATCTGATGGAAGGATGTTTTTTGGAGGTGCTTCTGGGGTGACTACTTTTCAGCCGAGTAATTTGGAAATAGAGAACAGTTATGCACCTCCAGTAGTCTTGACAGGACTAAGTATAGCTGATTATAAACTACAGGCCAATGACAGTACGGGGATTTTGCAAAAGTCCATCGAGTATACCGAGTCAGTGACCTTGGATTACGATCAGAATATCTTCACTATACAATTTGCAATGCCCAATTTCAGCAATGCAGATAAGAATACCTATATGTACCGACTGAAAGGCCTCGGGGAGCAATGGAGCACTACCTCTAATTCCTTTGTTACCTTTACCATTCAGCGGGGTGGTGATTATGTATTTGAAGTAAAAGGGATCAATAGCAACGGAATCGAAACTCCCATTACTACTAAACTTGAAGTTAAGGTAAAGAGTGCGCCGTGGTTGACAGTATGGGCATATTTACTTTATGCTGTCCTTTTGCTATCGGCATTGATTCTATTCATATATTTTTTTAAGTCCCGCTTGAACCTCCAGCACAAACTGGAAATGGAAACCCAAGAATTCCTTAATCAACAAGAACTTAACCAACGGAAATTACAGTTTTTCACTAATATTTCCCATGAATTCAGAACGCCCTTGACGTTGATATCCGGGCCGCTGGAAAAAATCATGGGTAATTATGAAGGGCCAAGTTCGGTTTTTAGGCAGTTACAGGTGATCAAAAAGAATACAGACCAGCTTTTTAAACTGATCAATGAACTGATGGACTTCAGGAAATTTGAGAGTAAGCAGATGAAATTGCAGGCAGCAGAAGGGGATATAGTAAAATTTGCCAATGAAATATTCCTTTCCTTTGCCCAGCAAGCCAAACTGAACAAGATCAAGTATACCTTTGATTCGGAATATGAAGAGATCAATGTGTTTTTTGATCGGGACAAATTGGAAAAAGTACTGTATAACTTGATATCCAATGCATTTAAATATACGCCATCAAAGGGAAAAATTAAAGTCACTGTAACCAGCGCCAATGGAAAGGTTTTGGTACTGGTAAAAGACAATGGTGTAGGCATTTCGCCTGATCATTTGGAGAAAATATTTGATAGGTTTTATGAAATCCCAAAATTGAAAAAGCGTGAAAAACTAATTTATGGCTCGGGGATAGGATTGGCTATTGCTAAAAATGTCATGGATTTGCATAAAGGGGAGTTAAAGGTAAATAGTGAAGAAGGAAAGGGAAGTACCTTCATCATGGAACTTAGGACAGGGAGAGAGCACCTAATGAATGATGAAATTATCGTATCCTTCAAAAACAGCGAAGACATCACACAATACACCGATGAATCGTCGGTATTGAATATTCAGGAGCAGGTGCGGTCGATCATAGAGGAGCATGATCCATCGGGAAATGAAGGGACTGTTCTAATTGTAGAAGACAATCCGGATATAGCCCAATTTATCCAAAGTGCCTTAATGGAGTATTATAAGGTGTCCTTAGCAGAAAACGGAGCCATTGGATTCCAAAAAGCCATCGCAGATCAACCAGACCTTATCATTAGTGATGTCATGATGCCAGTGATGGACGGTATTGAATTTTGTGCCAAGGTCAAAGGAGATCTTCGCACAAGCCATATTCCATTTATCCTGCTCACTGCCCGTACCTCTTTGGTGTATAAATATAATGGATTGGAGTCAGGAGCTGACGAATACCTGAGCAAGCCTTTTGAATTAAAGGAGCTACTGCTCAAATGCAAAAACATCATCACCACTCAGAAAAAACTCAAAGAAAAATTTGCGGAAACAGGGGAGTTTGCCGTAGTGGAAGCGACCGTAAACTCTAGGGATGAAGAGATGATGAACAGTGCTATCCAAATAATAAAGGAGAATTTAAAAAACGAATTTTTTGACATCCAGTATTTGTGTGAGGAATTAGGTATCAGTAGGTCCTTATTGTTTACAAAATTCAAAGCATGGACCAACCAAACTCCCAATGATTTTATCTTATCTATAAAAATGAAACAAGCAGCCACACTTATCGAACAGGGAAAGACCAATGTTTCGGAAGTCGGCTACCAAGTAGGGTTCAAAAATCCCAATTATTTCTCAAAGTCATTTAAGAAATACCATGGCCTGAGTCCAAAGGCTTACGCCCAACGCTTCAAAGCCAATTTGGGAATTGAATGATTTGATAAACTGGTGTGCCAAATACTAAGACTGCTACGGCTTCCATCCCTCAAATCTTTCCCTAAGCCCTGTTTGGCTTCAGACAGGCCTGCCTTCGGCTTCAGACAGGCTCGTAGTTCCTGTTCCGGCTACTGTACGGAGACGCTTTTATAATCGAATTGAGGTTTTTAGGTTTTATTCTCAATAAAATAACCCCTTCATGGTAATGTTTACCAAAAGTGCTTTAGATAATTGAGCTTGGTATTCTTTTAATGTATTTTAGAAAAAACGTCCAGATCACTCCATTACTGTCTACAATGTCGTTATTTGAACTATTTGACCTGTAATCTGGACTTTTTTTTCTAGCTATATGTATAATATTGAATGATGACAGGGAGAGATCCTGACTATTACCAACGATCACTTTACCCAATTAACCATGATCATAAAGAATAGAATAGTACATAATGCGATCAATGAATCATCTCGTGTGCCCAAATACAGGCAGTTGGCCGGAATCATAACCCAAGCAATAGAAAATGGGGAACTTGAAGTAGGGGAAAAACTCCCTTCCATCACGGAGTTACATGAAGAGACTGAGCTAGCAAGGGATACTATTGTTAAAGCACTGACTTACCTCAAGGAGAAAAAGATCATTTCTTCAGTCATTAGTAAAGGCTTCTACGTAGCCAGGAATGTCAATAGGGCCAAAACAAGGGTGCTGCTGGTGATGAATAAATTAAGCAGTTATAAGCTGAAGATCTACCATTCCTTTGTGGATGCCTTAGGCGTGGACTATCAAGTGGATCTAAAGGTCCATCATTGTAATCCGGAATACCTAAAGTCCATACTTGAAGAGGGGATGGAAGTCTACGAACATTTTGTAGTCATGCCGCACTTTAACGGAACTACAGCGGAAGAAACCAGTATTATCGACTACTTGAATGGTCTTCCCGACCATAAACTGTTGTTAATGGACAGGCATGTTGCCGGGATTTCGGATAAGGTTCCCTGTATCTACCAGAATTTTGAAGATGACATCTATTTTTCGTTGCTAGGTATAGCGGACAAATTAAAGAAATACGACAAGTTGACATTGGTTTTTCCAGAGCACAATATCTACCCTTACCCAGAAGAAATCAAAGCGGGTTTTTTGCGTTTGTGTCACCAATTGGAATGCAGTAATGAAATCATCGACAAAGTGTACCAGGATATGGAGTTTGAATCCAATGATGCCTTCATCATCATTGATGAAGAGGACCTGGTCTGTTTTCTTCAACAAGTGAGGGACAAAAAGCTAGTCTTGGGAAATGACCTTGGAGTAATTTCATATAATGATACTGCGCTGAAAGAAGTACTGGGGATTTCTGTGATGACGACTGATTTTGAAGTGATGGCCGACTCAGCGGCATATATGATCAAGAAAAAGAAATATGATATCGTACCAAATTACTTTAGCCTTATCGACAGGGGAAGTGTTTGATCGATTTGTTTAACTCTATTAGGATGATAGTAAAAAATGATAAGGTCTCATAGGAACATAGTACCCCATTACATTGCGCTGGTCTGTTTTACAGTACTGTTAGGTTGTTCCTCAAGTAAAAAAGAACAAAAGGCTATTTCGGATGACAGCAAACCCAATGTATTGTTTATCGCTGTTGATGATTTGAATACTTGGTTGGGATGCCTTAAAAATTATTCCAATACCAAAACGCCAAACTTGGACAGATTGGCAAGTCAGGGAGTGTTGTTTTCAAATGCCCACTGCCAAGCACCTTTATGTGGACCATCGAGGGCCTCTGTAATGACTGGCTTAAGACCGTCCACCACAGGAATGTACGGTATGGTGCCAGATGAAAAAGTGCGCTCTGACAATCCCGCTACAAAAGATATCGTTTTTCTTCCCGAATACTTCTCCCAAGAAGGCTATCATACAATGGGCATAGGGAAGCTATTCCATATCCATGCCCCAAAGGGAGTATTCACTGAGTCTGGTGGCAGGGTAAAAGGTTTTGGCCCTCACCCGGACCAGCGATTCGTATGGGATGGCGTAGGCCAGTCTGACCAGTCCCGTTATGGTAGGACCAGTACAGACTGGGGAGCCTATCCAGAACAGGATACATCAATGCCAGACCACCAGTCGGTGGATTGGGTAGTGGAGCGGCTTGAAAGAGACTACCAAAAGCCGTTTTTTATGGGCTTGGGTTTTTTACGTCCTCATGTGCCGTTGTACGTTCCCCAGAAATGGTTTGATCTACACCCTTTGGACAGTATCGAGACACCGCCCTATTTGGAGGACGACTTGGAAGATATCCCCGAAGTTGGGCTTAAAATCAATGACCTGCCCATGATGCCATCCACAGAATGGGCCAAGGAATCTGGTGAATGGAAAAAAATCATCCAGGCCTACTTGGCCTGCGTGAGTTTTGTGGATTATGAAATCGGAAGGGTGATTACAGCTCTTGAAGAAAGCCAGCACGCCCAAAACACGGTCATTGTATTATGGTCTGATCATGGATATCGCTTGGGAGAAAAAGGGACTTTTGCCAAGCATGCCCTGTGGGATCCGGCTACCAATGCGCCTCTGTTATTCAAAGCGCCTGGGTTACCTGCTGGAAAGGTCATCACCGAGCCAGTAGAGATGTTGGATATCTATCCTACTTTACTTGAATTATGTGGATTGGAGAAATACCCGAGGAATGAAGGCAAGAGTTTGGTGCCTTTGATGAAGGGCAATAGCAAAGGAGAAGAAAATGTGGCTATCACCACCTTTGGCATGAACAACCATGCCGTAAGAACGAATAAATACCGGTATATCCAATATGAAGACGGTACTGAAGAGCTCTATGCTCTCCAAGAAGATCCCAACGAATGGGTGAACCAGGCTCAGAATCCAGCATATGAGGAGGTAGTCAATAGATTAAAAAAACACTTACCTAGTACCAATGCGAAGTGGGATGACAATTCTTCTTATAGCTTCCAGCCCTATTTCGTAGATCAAAAGTCAAGAACAAGCAACCTTTAGGTCATGCATCCAAATAGCTATGCGGTGAAAGCGGTTATCCCAGCATCCGATTGGCTATTCTACATCTTGTCTTCTACTATCGATATCACTTAATCGATTTACTGGTCGGTTTCATGATGGGCCAACACAGGTGAGTTTACCTACCGTACGGTGGATATATGGTGAAATAAAATTAATAAAGCAGACTCCTGAATAATAAGGAGGATGGCAGTTATACACTAATTATGCAGTATAATATGAACATTAGAAAAGTAGTGGCTTTTATTAGCTTGATGATATGGGGAGGAGTCCTTGCTGCCCAAACTGCAAAGCCAATTTACAAACAACCTGAACATAGCATAAGCGAAAGGGTGTCGGACTTATTGGAGCGAATGACCTTGGAGGAGAAGGTGGCCCAGATGCGAATGTTTCACGCACAAATAGGGGTAGCACTCAATGAAAAAGATGAACTGGAGCTATCCGACAAGGTCATCGAGAAATTAAAGATGGGCATAGGCGGGATCAAAAACCCGGGAGAGCACCTGTCACCGCATAGGGCAGCGATACTAAACAACCAACTCCAAAAGTACATTATTGAAAATGGTCGCTTGGGTATTCCGGGATTTTTTGTGACCGAATCCTACAATGGGGTGGATGCCGCAGGGTGTACCCGTTTTGGCCGTCCCATTAATATGGCTTCCACGTTTAATCCAGCATTGGTCAAGGAAGTTTTTGATGCAGTGGGAAGGGAAGCCCGATGGAGAGGATTACATTTGACCCATTCACCGGAAGCGGATATCGTCCGAGATCCTAGGTTTGGTCGGATGAGTGAAGCTTTTGGTGAAGACACCTACCTTACCAGCCAAATGATCATCAGTGCCATTACAGGACTGCAGGGTGATTATAAAGGCCTGAAATCAAGTCATATCGGTGCAGTGGCAAAGCATTTTGCGGGCTATGCACAGGTGGCCGGAGGAACCAATTTTGCCTCCATAGAGATTTCTCCACGTACGCTGGTCGATGAAATATTCCCGCCATTTAAAGCAGCAGTCATAGAGGCAAATACCTTAGGGATAATGGCATCTCACGGAGATATAAACGGGGTGGCCAGCCATGCCAATCCTTGGTTATTGACCGAAGTACTTAGGGAACAATGGGGATTTGAAGGGTATGTGGTGTCCGATGCCAATGACATTGGACGGCTCCACTATTTTATGAAAGTCGCCGAGACGCCTGAGGAAGCGGCGATTTTAGGCTTAAAGGCAGGGGTCGACGTAGACTTGTACGCCGAGGATGCTTATGCACTTCTTCCGGAAATCGTCAGTAAAAAGCCCGAACTCATGAAATATATCGACCGCTCTGCAGCTAGGGTGTTAAGGACGAAATTTATTCTGGGACTGTTTGACGATCCATATATTGACATCGAACAAGTGGCTTCATCAGTTCGGTCCCAAAGCCATTTGGACCTGGCCAAGGATGCAGACCGGGAATCTATCATCCTGCTACAGAATAATGGGGTATTGCCATTATCACCTGCTAAAACCAAAAAGATAGGGCTAGTAGGGCCTTTGCTCACTTCGGAGACAAGGGAGCAGTTTGCCAATGCCTTTGGCGAAGAAGTGGAGTTCATCGAAGCAAAAGGATTTGAACTTACCGATGGTAACGGTGCAGTCCCCCAGTTGGCACCCGAAGAGGCCCAAAGAAGAGGCATCAAAGAAATCATCGACAAGGTCCAACAAGCTGAGGCTATTGTGGCTTTTGTGGGAGGGGATGAGTTCACTGCTAAAGAAGGTTTTTTCAATAACGCCCTAGGTGACCGTGAGCGTATTGACCCTGTTGGGCTCCAAGATGAATTAATAGCGTCGCTTAAAAAACTTGGCAAGCCACTGATCATAGTCCTTAAGCATAGGCGGACGCTTTCTATAAATACATTTGCCAAAAAGGCAGACGCCATCTTGGATTGCTGGGACCTTAGTGAAAAGGGGGATTATGCCATAGCGGAGGTGCTTTTTGGTAAGGTAAACCCTTCGGGAAAACTACCTGTGACGGTACCCCGATCTATTGGGCAGCTACCTTTTCATTATAGCCAAAAAGAAATCAATTATAAAAAAGGCTATCTTTTTGCCGAAAACAAGCCTTTGTACCCATTTGGACATGGGCTTAGCTATACCACATTTGACTACAGCCCTGTACAGCTGTCACATCCGGTGCTCCACGAAAACGGATCAATGTATGCTACCGTCAAGGTGACCAACACAGGGAGCCTACCAGGTAAAGAAACAGTGCAGCTATATCTTAAGGACCTTATTGGCACGGTGGTACGTCCGATGCAGGAACTTAAAGGCTTCCAAAAAATCGAATTGATGCCAGGGGAATCAAAGGAAGTGTCTTTTGAAATACTGCCTGAAATGCTCGAGTATTGCGGCCTTGATATGGAAAAAAACCAAGGTAAAGGCACCTTTGAATTGCGTGTGGGAAGTTCGAGTGCATCCTTCCAAGCCATCAACTTTGAGTTGCAATGATGTCTGGGCAATGAGGTAAGTAAATGAGACATATTCCGGATCAAACCTAGGAAGTATTCCCTAGATCAACGGGAGCTGAAATTGGATGCTGAAATGAGGACAGTTAACCATACAGGAGTTTAAAAACGCGACGGTGAAGCATCCAACGTCCGCATAAGAAGAGAACAATAGTAATAACAAACTTTCAATAAAATGACACTATCAGGACTTTTGGAATGGGCGGTTAAGAGCGTAGGGATAGCATTTTTGCTGGCCTGCACTGTTAGTTGTGGCCATACAGGGAATTCACAAAATAAGGATAACGCGGCCATGGACCATGAAGGCTTATCAAGGCCCAATATTTTATGGCTAGTGACCGAGGACATGGGGCCATATATAGCACCTTTTGGTGATTCTACCGCCTACACCCCAAATTTAAACCGCTTGGCCAATGAAGGTGTAAGGTATCCAAATCTATACTCTACTTCAGGAGTCTGCGCTCCCAGTCGAGCAGCTATAGCTACGGGGATGTACCCTTCCAGTATTGGTGCTAATCATATGCGTACGAGTTCGTATACTGAAATTACGGGACTGCCCAAATACGAAGCTGTACCTGGAGCCGATGTCAAGATGATCAGTGAGCTCTTACGGACACAAGGGTATTATTGTACCAATAATTACAAGGAAGATTATCAGTTTAGGGCGCCGGTCACAGCTTGGGACGAGAGCAGTCCTTACGCCCATTGGCGAAATAGGGCAGAGGGTCAGCCTTTCTTTTCTGTTTTTAACTTTACAGAAACCCATGAATCAGGTCTATTTGACCCCTACGGTTTTCGGTATATTGAAACCCGACATTATAGAGCTGGTGATAGAAGCTATAAATGGGCAGATGGAAGGATGAGCGAGGAGGAAACACCGGTTCACCTATCCAAGGACAAGGATTTTCCTATTCCTCCTTACCTCCCCAATACAGGGGTAGTAAAACGGGACATGTGGAAAATGTATAACAATATTTCTGAAATGGACCGGCAATTGGGCGCTGTCTTGGACCAGCTGGAAGAAGATGGGTTGTTGGAAAATACCATCATTATCTTTTATGGAGACCATGGAGGACCTCTTCCCAGACAAAAACGTCTGATCTATGATTCTGGGCTGAATACACCAATGATTATCAGGTTTCCCAATAAGCGTCGTGCAGGGTCAGGAGATGACCAATTGATAAGTTTTGTTGACTTTGCGCCGACAATGCTCTCTCTGGTAGGTGTGCCACCTAAAGAATATATGCAGGGGCAGGCATTTCTGGGCGAGTACCAGGCATCGGAAGAGAGGGATTATATCCATGCCGCAGCGGATCGATTTGATGAAGTGACCGATGCCATTAGGGCAGTAAGGGACAAACAGTTTAAATACATACGGAATTATCGTCCGTATCAAGGATATTACTTGCCCATAACGTACCGCGAAAAAATCCCGACCATGCAAGAGTTATTGCGGATGCGGGAAGCAGGCACCTTAAATCCTATTCAGGCTCAGTGGTTCCGGGACAGTAAGCCAAAGGAAGAGCTGTATGATCTTTCGGTGGATCCCCACGAGCTCAACAACCTAGCGGAAGATCCGGAATACAAGGACAAGCTTCGGGAGTTGAGCGGAGAAATGGACAGGTGGCTGACAGAAATCGGTGATGACCCCACGATGCCCGAGCGAGAACTGATAAAAGAGCTCTGGAATGGTCAATCTACACAGCCTAAGACAGGAACTCCAATAGTGACCATAGAGCAGGGGGAAGTCACGATCAGCTCTGAAACTCCCGGAGCTTCCATTGGCTATAAGGCCATCAATCATAAAGGAGAAGCCAATAAATCCTGGGATGTGTACCAAGGACCCGTTGAAATCACCGAAGCCGATAGCATCATGGTAAAAGCACAACGGATAGGCTATAAACCCAGCCAAGTGGTGACAGTAAGCATCAAACAATAACCGGATCTATTAACGTTGAATATCATGAACAGACGGGATTTTATACAATTTTCATCTTTATTGGGCCTAGGGATAACGATTCCTTCCAGTCCGCTGCTAGCCATCGATAGCAGGGGAGAAGGACATTCAAAGGCATATAGAGAGTTGGTTTACGAACTGCTAAAAGAGTGGTGTGATGGTATGATCGCCAGACAGCTTATCGATCCTTCGGATCCCAAAATCCATGGACTTATGCAATGTCCTGCTTGTGATGTGGTCCATGCACGCTTTTTTGATGCAGTTTACCCACTTTTCTACATGGCCAAGACCACTGGACAAGCGAAATACCTGGATGCGGGAATAGCGGCAATGGAGTGGAACAGAAATGTGACGCTGGCCGATGGGAGTTGGACAAATGACCTGGATCCCAAATCATGGAATGGGACAACGGTTTTTGGAGCGATTGCCTTGGCCGAGACGTTAAAATACCATGGAGACTTGCTTGATTCCAAGCGCTATGAGGCTTGGCAGCAAAGACTTCGGGCAGCAGGTGATTTTATCTACCGAAAGTTTGACGCCATTGATGTGACCAATGTCAACTACGGTGCTACGAACATTTATGCCCTTGATCTCATCGGGAAACTTTTGGAGCTTCCCCATTACCGTTTAAGGAGCAAGGAGCTTGCCGAGCAAATAAAAGGGTATTTTACGGAACCCAATAAATTATTGTTCGGTGAGATCAAACCTTCTGCTCATAAAAAAAGCGCCAAGGGACTTCCAGGTGTGGACCTAGGCTATAACGTGGAAGAGTCCCTGAACAGTATCGTCATGTACGCACTTCATGCCGAGGACAAAGAACTCATTGGGCTGGTGCAGAAATCCATGGAAAGCCATTTGGAATTTATGCTTCCAGATGGAGGCTGGGACAATAGCTGGGGAACCAGGATGTTTAAGTGGACCTATTGGGGCAGCCGTACATGTGATGGTTGTCAGCCGGCATTTACCATGATGGCCGGACACAATCCTGCTTTTGGTACGGCAGCCGTGAAAAACACCGAATTGCTGAGACGCTGTACGGCGGATGGGCTACTACATGGCGGACCACACTATATTTCACGTGGGATAAAGCCTTGCCTACATCACACCTTTACCCATGCCAAAGCACTGGCCACTGTACTTGACCAGTGGGATGAACTGCCTCCGGTAAATACAAATACACCTTTGCCAAGAGCGGAGGCCGATGGGGTACATTATTTTAAAGAGCTTGATACGGCGTTGTTTGCGAGAGGAGCTTGGAGAGGAACTGTGTCGGCCTACGATGCAGAATATTATCACAAAAGGGACATGCGCCAGGCCACGGGCAATTCACTGGGGATCTTATATCATGAAAAGGTAGGCCTTTTATGTGCAGCAAGCATGGCCATATATAAGTTGATGGAACCCCTCAACCAACAACCTGCCCCAGGAGAGGATATAGCCTTAACACCAAGGATTGAGACCTATCAAAATGGAAATTGGTACTCTAATCTTTTTGACCTGACCAGTACGTTTGATTCAACTGATTCGGATGGGAAAATTACCGTTCAGGGTCAAGTGGCCCTGAAGAACGAGCGCCGTGAAAAAGTCCAAAACACAGCTGCGGATTTTGGTATAGCATACGAGTGTACAGCGGAGCACGTTCGGATAACAGGAGATACCACTCAAGAGCTTGTAAATGAAACGTCTATCACGGTTCCTGTGCTTTCCCCATCTGGTGAACTAATGGGCCAGCCCGAGCCAAATTTCATCACCATACAAAAACCTGAAGGTACGGTGTATGTATCGGCCAATGTCCCTTTGGAAATCAAAGAAATGGGCACTGACCGAACGTTTAACATGGTGCCTGGGGTGGAAGCCATTCCCATTGTTGCTTTTTTTACTCCAGAACAGAAGCGAGTGGAGATAGAAATCAAGGTAATATGATTCGTTCTACCTTATTCGGATAATGCGTATTCCGGAGCCAAATAGAGCACAGGGGGATTTCAAATCCCCATTATCCCGGTTCGAGATTACAAATCCCGACTAGCAAAAGCTATCCTCCAGATAGAGTCGAGTTCTAACGTCTAGCCTTCGACTCCGCTCAGGCTGACATCTCTTTACTAATAGTTTATAAGGGATTTTCCCCATTATCCCGAACAGCAAAAAACTTAATGTTAGCTATTCCGCAGCATAGCTGCCAGAACAACAGTTAGATGGCATCCCTTCACTGGTGGTGTCCTCGAATGACGGCTTGTCATGGATTTTATTAGCGATTTGAGATTAATTTTTTTGGATTTTGACTTTTATGCTCACTGTGGCTTTGAGGGTTTTTAGCAGTTTATCCAAGTGTCCTTAATGAATATGCTTTAGCCTAGCAGGGCAACTATGCCAAGATGACTTTGTGGAAATTGTTCTATGGTGTTTATAGTCCACCATATCCTTAAAGAAGTAGCTGTTTGTTGCGTTTAAATTCGGTGTAAACCATCGTTAATGGACGTTTTGAGAGGTTTTGTACGATATCACCTATTTTTTGGACTTTATTTTCCGCGATAGTAATAAAATTGAGATAACGTTAAATCAATGCAATTGGCCAGTCCCCAATCATCGAGAACGATTGCAAGAGACAGCATTATACAATCCCTAAAAAAAAGTAACGGGTGATTATAACAGTTGCGCTCAGGCTGGTTGAATAATGTAAAAGCAAGAAAAGAAAGGAGCCCTACGATGAAGTAAAAGGTGGGGGAAATATTTTGAAGGTACCCAGAGGATGTGATCAGGATTACTTGCCTACAAGTATATTAATCTTCTAGAAAGGGGTCATGACTGATTTTTATAAAGTGAAATATGAATAGTTAAAAAAATTGCGAACATGGAAAAAAACCCAACATAACCTAAGCCAAATAATGCGCAGCCCTACAAAGGCCAGTGCATGATTGGTGAAATAACAAATTAGACTACAAATTTAAAATACAATATCATGGTTCATAAGGTTCTACAAAGAATACTATTATTAACTATTTCATTCTTGGTATACGCTCATTTGGCTACGGCCCAAGAGGGAGTGATATCAGGTACCGTGACATCAAATGAAGATGGACTGGGATTGCCAGGAGTGACGGTACAAGTACAAGGGAAATCAAATGGCACGGCCACCGATATAGACGGCAAATACCAAATAAATGCCGGTCCTTCGGCAGTATTGGTGTTTTCATATATAGGCTATGCCCAGCAGAAAATAGAAGTCGGTAACCGCTCCCAGATCGATGTGGTTATGGAGCTAGATGTCTCACAGCTCAACGAAGTAGTGGTAGTTGGCTATGGGGAACAAAACAGGAGGGATTTGACCGGTTCAGTGGTTTCGATTAAATCCGATCAATTGGAGCAAGCCACCCCTACTACTGCTTTGGAAGGAATGAGGGGAAGGCTATCAGGTGTGTCCGTTACCGCTAATGGGGGGCCGGGAGAAGCTCCCGATATCAAAATCAGGGGTACATCTACACTTAATAGTGGTACGGGGCCGCTGTACGTTGTGGATGGACAGCAGCTTGATGATATCAATAATATAAACCCTAATGACATTGCTTCCATAGAAGTGCTCAAGGATGGAGCTTCTGCTGCCATATACGGGTCAAAATCAGCAAACGGGGTGGTGATCATTACTACCAAAAAAGGTAAATCAGGTAAAACCAAGATAGATGCAAACTATGTGCGTAGCTATAGTGTGCTGTCTTCCAAAATACCCGTGTCCAACACGCGTCAGGCGAGGATATATGAGATCGCCAGACTAGGAAATGATGCTGTCAATGCTGGACCTCCGGCGGATTCTCTCTCCACCTTGTTCAACCAGGATTTCGATTACCAAGAGATGATCACTCGCGTCGGGGTCAGGGACCAAGTAGGACTTTCTTTGAGTGGGGGTAAAGATGATGCCAATTTTTATTGGAATACCGGTTTTATGAACCAAGATGGGGTTGTGAAAAACTCAGGTTTCGAGCGGGTCAATACCACCTTAAACCTGAACTTTAAGGCTTCAAAGATAATCAAGGCGGGCACCAGGGTTTTGGCCTCCTATTCCGAGAGAAACGGGTTGAACGAAGGAGCCGTATTTAATCAGTTGTCGACGCACTTTCCTTATTTGCCTTCCCAAGACGCTGACGGGACTTATGTGCCGCAAACTTCCAGTCAGCAGAATGTGCTTGCTGAAACATTGTTTACAGTAAGGAAAAGGAGAGATTATGATGGGCAAATATTTAGTTTTATAGAATTGGATTTATTGCCCTCGTTAAAGTTCAAATCAACATTGGGCGTGCTATTGGAGCTTCGCAGGGACAATGATTTTGATCCTATTGTCGTACAACCACTGGGAAGAGCAGCATCTGGATCTGAAATAACACGCTTAAATTACAGCCTTCAGCAGGAAAATTATCTAACCTATAAAAAGCGTTTTGGCGACCACAATGTAGGAGGGGTTTTGGGTATTCAGATCCAAAAATGGAAAAATGAATTTGCCCGTTTTAGATCAACAGAATTTAACAATGACCTCGTCAGGACTTTTAACAATGTCGTAGAGCTCGATGCTGCCAATACGCTGACGACAGCTTCTGACCATTCTATCGTTTCCCAGTTTGGGAGGGTGACGTATGATTATAAAAGTAAGTACCTTTTTGGTGCCACGGTGAGAAGGGATGGTTCTTCACGTTTTGGATCAGCAAACCAATACGGTGTTTTTCCAGGTGTCTCCGTTGGATGGAGGGTAAGTGATGAGGCTTTCTGGTCACCGCTGTCCACTGTAGTCTCTGATTTTAAGCTGAGAGCAGGGATTTCCCAAAATGGCAATGAGCGAATTGGTGACTTTGACAGCAGGTCTTTATACTCTCCAGGATTCTTCTATGACGGCCAGAATGGTATCGCCCTCACACAGCTAGGAAACCAGGACCTCGTTTGGGAGACGACACAACAATCCTACGTGGGATTGGATTTCGGACTATTTAATGGAAAGATCAATGCAAGTTTTGATTATTATGAAAAGCTGACCTCTGATTTGCTCTATAATACTCCGCTTCCTGAAGAGACAGGATTTAGCAGTATTAGAAATAACATTGGTGAGATCAAAAATAAAGGATTGGAATTTACCATCAGTGGTGATGTGATGAACAGGCCTGATTTCAAGTGGTTTTCAAGCTTTAATATTTCAACCAATACAAATGAAATTTTGGATTTGGCAGAAGAGGATGGACAGATAATTCAGGGAAATTATATTATCAGAGAAGGTGGCCCGATTGGAGATTTTTGGGGATATACTGCTCAGGGTGTGTTTGCCTACGATGAGTCCAATGCATTCGATGACGCAGGAAATCAATTGACGCCGATTTTTGATGAGCAAGGTGGTTTTCTTAGTTATGAGCTGAATGGAGAAGCGTATTCAGGTAATATTAACCAATTATCTGTTGGCAATAACATCCTGACAGGAGGGGATGTTCACTGGAAAGACTTAAATGGAGACTTTAATATCGATGCCAATAATGACCGTTCGGTAATTGGAAACGGAATTCCCAATTTATTTGGCGGCTTCTATAATGAATTCACCTATAAAGGCATCAAGCTTTCCATTATGATCGATTATAATTTCGGAAATGACATATACCGAGAATATGACGAGACCCGTAACCAAAGAATGAGGAGAACAGTTCTACCTGGTCCGGATAGGATCGATGAAGCCTGGTACCAGCCGGGAGACATTGCTAAATACCCGACCTTGGCATCTGCCGGTAGTTCTAAAAACAACCTCGGCCCCAATAGCTTCTGGGTCAGTGATGCTGATTTTATTATGTTGAGATCTTTAAGGGTTGATTATTCCCTTCCCCAGTCTGTTATCGATAAGGTGAGTTTCTTGTCAAACGTGTCCTTATATGCTTCAGGAAACAATTTACTGAACTGGACAAATTACGAAGGTTATAATCCAGAATTGGGAACCCGAGGAAATGCCTTGCAACCTGGAATGGATAATTTAAGGTACCCCTTATACCGTGAGTATATTATGGGGCTAAATATTGCATTTTAAGAATCTTAGTTGCTTGAAAAATAATAAAGACATTAAATATGAAAATTTTCGATAAAATACGATGGATGTTGACCTTTTCAATAGCCATGGCCATTACTGTGGGCTGTGAGAGTATTTTGGAGGTGGAGCCAGAAAGTTCGGTTAGTGAGAGTCAGTTCTGGAACTCAGAAGCTGACGCCAATGCGGGCGTAGCAGGTATTTATGATGCCATGCAAGGAGCCTATAGTAGAAGGTACTTTTTATGGGGAGAGATGAGGTCAGATAATTTTGATGCCTTTGGCTCAGCAGAGAATCCAGAATCCTTGGAATTGACGTCAAACAACTTGACAGACCAAAGGTCCAGTTATTCAAGTTGGGGTGATTTTTATCAAATGATCTTGCGGGCCAACCTTGCGATAGAGAATATTCCGTCTATCGTTGGCGGGAATACAGATCCTCTTTTGGGACAGGCGTATGCCTTGCGGGCCTTTGTTTATTTTGACCTGATCAGGGCATATGGAGATGTTCCGTTATATCTTGATTTAATTTCTGGGGTCAATGATGATATTTTTAGGTCCAAAACGTCTGGAACGGAAATTATGAACAATGTTGTCATTCCCGATATGTTAAAGGCTGAGGAACTTATTCCCATTCCGAAAGATAGGTTTAGGTTCTCACTGTCAAGTGTTTATTGTTTACAGGCCGAAGTATATATGCACTTAGGGGAATATGCCCTGGCCAAAGAAGCCCTTGACAAATTAGAGGCTTTGGGTGAGTTCAGCTTAGTGACCAGCCCAGAGGCATTTCATTCTCTGTTTAGAAGAGAACCGGAAAGGTCGGGGATTTCTACTCCCCAAGAAACGGGGCCAGAATTGATCTTCTCCATCGTCTTTAACCAAGACGAAGAACCAGGTGATGGAGCGATTTATTCATTGTTTTGGCCCGGGGTGCCCAGTTATGTGGTCTCTAACGAACTGGAAGAAAAATGGATAGAAACTTTCCCGATAGACTCGGCTTCTTGGGTGGCAAAATACCCTGATTACACCCCTTCTACGGTAGATGAAGAAACTGGTGCTACCATATACGGCGATTACCATAGGTACTTACAGTTGATAGAGAGCATTAAAGATATTGGGGATAGGAGATATGGGAAATACAATTTAAGTAATTATCCCGGCTCTGAGGATGATGTAGATATCGTTGTCTATAGGTATGCAGGGATGCTCCTGCTCAAAGCGGAGGCAGAACTACAGATGGGCAATAGTGAAGAGGCCGTCAACTTGGTCAACAGGGTCAGGAGTGCCCGGGATTTACCTGGAATTTCGCTTGCTGATTACCAGACCACGGAAGAGCTTCACGACGCAATCCTAGATGAACGTCAGTTTGAGCTCCTCGCTGAAGGCAAAAGGTGGTGGGACCTGATCAGGACCAACAAAGCAGTAGAGATCATGGGCCCGATTAACGGCCAGACCTCGGAGACTCTTTTGTTTCCTATTTGGTTTAAGCATCTAGTGGACAATGAAAACCTGACGCAAACACCAGGGTATTAATTAAGCATTAAAACAGTGGAAAAATGAAGATATTCATAAAAAAATCAATAAATATAATTGTGGTAGGTGCAATGATGTTGTTCGCAGCGAGTTGTGACTTAGCGCTACAGGAGAAGTGGGAGTATGTGCCCGAACCATTTGGAAACCGTCCGACAGGTATGACGGCCTATGATTGGATGCTGATGATCAATGGTGATACCACCTATAACGATGACGATGGCTTGCCTCAGTTCCAGTTTATGCTGGATGCCATTGAACGTGCAGGGGTGTTTGAATTATACAATAATCCTGATGCACAGCAAACGTATTTTTTATTGAGAAATAGTGCCTTTAATGGCGGTGGCCAATTGATCGCAAATATGACAGGAGATAGTGAAAATCCACTGGACTCGATAAGTCCGGACCGATTGGCACATGCCCTCAAATACCATATTATAGATGAGACAATGAGCCAAACTGATATCCCGAAGAATGATTTTCATCTTTATTATCAGTCCCTTATCCCTGGGGATACCGGGGTAGTGGAGATAAACAAAAGGCTTTTTAATCAAGAGATCCGGATTAATGCCAGTATTGCAAGAGTAGGAGGAGGGACTACCCCGACCACTATGCCGAGTTCATCAAAAGGAGCTACAGTAGTCTTACATAACTTTATATTCACCAATGGGATTGGTCATCAACTTAACGGATACGTGAGGTACCAACCTTTCTAATAACCATTTTATGGCAGGCCAATATGGGCCTGCCATTGTTTTTAGCAAAGCGATAGCATTATGTCATCGTTTGGGGAAATGACCTTGTACAGGGAAATGGATAGTGTTTCAAAAGGAAAGATGAGGACTCCATCAGTCTAACCTATTTTTCTCTCAAGATATAAATCATTTTATGCAATTTTAATATCATATTGTCAATTGATTGATTTTTACTTTTTAGTGATATTTGGTAAGTAGTAAAGCTAAATAATTGATATATAGCTATTTATTGTTTGAAGTGAATTGACTATTTCTATAGGTGTAGTCAATAATGAAAAATATCAAATAATACTATTTTAATATGCGAGTGTGCTCGTCTTGAGAGCTTAGCATTCCTAAAATTTCAATCAAAATAAACCTTATTATGCAACCCACTTTCAGTCAACAAAAGAGGCGTATGCCTAATGTGCCGGCGACCCAAAAACAAGCGAAAAATAATCTTAAATAGATAAAAAAACGCTATAAGTAGAAATATACTATTCCAAGGAATTATGTATACAAGTCCCTGCTGTGAAATGGACTTTATCACCCTTTTTATAAATTATTTTTCAATAAAAGAACCTCAGATTAGCAACGAATAATCCAATGTACTATTTGTGAAATCAAAAAGGGCATGCGTGTCATTTATGAAATGTATAGGGTATAAATAATTATCAACCGCCTATTGTCAGGGGTAAAGAGAAAGCGAGCTTGTCCAGCTAAACCCCGACTGAATCTTAAATTAAAATAACCTCAAAATGAAATGTAAAGCATTAACAAACACGTTGTCTTGCGCAAAATTTGCTTTAATAATTTTCTTTATTAAAGCACTTGCCATCCATCCTCTTATTGCAAAAGAGGATGGGCTTCTGCAAGACAAGATCAAAATTACGGGCCAAGTAACGTCCGCCCAAGATGATACTACCTTGCCAGGTGTGACTGTGTTGGAAAAAGGTACTTCAAATGGCACAGTAACCGATATTGATGGAAACTTTGCACTGAATGTAGAGCAGGGCGCTACACTTGTCATATCGTTTGTCGGTTTTGTAACCCAGGAAGTTCCCGTGGACAATCAATCCAAAATTGACGTGGTCTTGGAAGCAGATGTGAAACAATTGGATGAAGTCGTGGTCATTGGTTATGGTACCGCTAAAAAATCCGATCTAACGGGGGCTGTTTCCACAGTGGATACCAAGGTACTGGAAAACAACCCGAACTCAAGGGTGGACCAAGTGCTACAAGGACGGGCGACAGGTGTGCAGGTCACCCAAACAAGTGGGGCACCAGGAGCCGGGACATCCATAAGGGTCCGCGGTGGCAACTCCATCCAAGGCAGCAATGAACCACTTTGGGTCATTGATGGAATTATAGTTGGGCAGGACTTTAACCTAAATAACATAAACTCCAATGATATCAAATCCATCGAAATCCTCAAGGATGCCTCTTCGATAGCCATTTACGGGTCAAGAGGTGCCAATGGAGTGGTCTTGGTAACCACCAAAAGTGGGACCGCTTCAGGTGGAAAACCAAAGGTAAACGTTGGATTTTATACAAGTACGCAGCTGGTGCCGGAGCGGCCGGCTTATCTTTCACAACCGGAGCAGATTGATTATACCAACGAAGATGCGCGGTTTAGGTCTGCAGGAGAACCCTTTCCGAACGATCCTTCCAGTTATCCCGACAATGATTGGTTTGACCTCTTGATAGACCCTGCTGCTATTTATAATGGAGATGTTTCAATAGCAGGCTCATCAGAAAATGGCCATATTAATTATTATAACTCCTTCAACTATTTTAACCAAGATGGCTTGATCGAAAATTCCGGGATCGAAAAATACATTTTCCGCTCAAACCTAAGTGTCGATTTGAATGATAAGTTAAGCGCGGGATTTCGGGTGAATTATTCCAGGCTACATCAGGACAACGGTACTGTGGGGTACAGTCAGTTATTGGCCACCTTGCCCACCCAGCCCATATACAACGAAGATGGGTCGTACAGTGGCTATGACGATGTGATTGGAGCGCCATTTTCTAATCCAATAGCCAATGCTGCGTTGAATACGAACGAAACCTACACCAATAACCTGTTGGGTACGGTTTACTTGGAGTTCAAACCAAATGAAAAATGGCTCATTCGTTCTACTTATAGTCCAGAAATAAATAGTACCAAAACCAATGTGTTCAATTCCAGTCAGCGTCCCGATTACCTGGAAGTGGGTCAAGACGGGGATGCAAGTGTAAATGCCCTGTCCAGCATGGGCTGGAACAATGAAAACACTGTCAAATACCAAACAGATTTTTTGGATGACCACAGCATCACGGCATTGGGAGGGGCGTCTTTTCAGAAGTTTACCTCCGAGACCTTTTTTGCGGAAGCTTATGGCATTACCAGTGATGCCACAGGGTTCAACAATTTAGGCTTGGGTTCAGATCCCATCAGGAATGTTATTGGTAGTGGGTACGATGAATTTGAGATTGCCTCTTTTTTTGGAAGGTTAAACTATTCCTACAAAGATAAGTACTTGTTGACCTTGGTAGGAAGGACCGACGGCTCATCTCGGTTTGCGCCGGGAAATAAGTATGAGTTTTATCCATCCATAGCCGCCGCTTGGAAAATATCCGAAGAAGTGTTTATGGACGATGTCACCTTTATCAATGACTTAAAGTTAAGGGGGAGTTTTGGACGATCGGGAAGTCAGGGAATCGACTCTTACCGTACGCTTGCCGTAATGACCGAAGCCAGTACTACGTATAACGGCGTTCAAAACCCAGGGGTGACACTGGGCCGTCCTGCCAACCCTGGTCTGAGATGGGAGACCACTCGACAATTTGATCTCGCTTTGGAAGCCTCCTTTTTCAATAACAGGATTTTTACCGAGTTCAATTATTACCAAAAACAGACCAACGATTTATTACTTGAAGTGGTCATTCCAAAGCAAACTGGATTTACAAGCCAATTACAGAATATAGGTTCATTGGAAAACAAGGGATGGGAACTGTTGGTAAAATCAACCAACATCAGCAACCAGGATTTTGACTGGGGATCTACCTTGACCTTATCGGCCAATAGGAACAAAGTGCTGGATTTGGGCGGAAGACAATTTATTGATGTGGTGGTAGACGAAATCTTGGGAGCGGGCAATACCCGGATTATTGTTGGTGAGCCCGCTCCCGTGTTTACAGGGGTAAGGTACTTGGGAACTTGGAAAAGCCAAGAAGAAATTGATGCTTCGGGTTTAGGATCCCAAGTGGTGGGAGGTCCCCGATTTGAAGACCTCAATGGCGATGGTATCATATCGACAGAAGATAATGTGGTGTTGGGAAGTCCACAGCCGGATTTGGTATTCGGTTTTGAAAACTCCATTACCTATAAGGATTTTGAGTTTTCATTCTTTTTCCAAGGTACAGTCGGTAACGAAGTTTATAATCTAAGGACGAGAGGCAGTTACTTTACAAGAGGTGAACTGCCGAAATATGCAGAAATGGCAGACCGGTGGACACCAGATAATCCCACTTCTGATATCCCAAGAGCAGGGTCTGATGCTGTAACCTCTATAATGAGTAATTCAGAATACGTGGAAGATGGATCGCATATCAGGTTGAAGACCGTTAGGCTGGTCTATAATTTACCCGTCCAGCAATTGGGCCTCAATAGCGTGGAGAGAATGTCCGTATATTTTTCCGGGTCCAATTTGTTCCTCGCTTCAGGGTTTAGGTTAATCGATCCTGAGACAAGCAGGTACGGGACTTCTGGAGTAGGTAATATCGCCCAAGGGTTTTCCAATGGAGAGTACCCCAACCCTAGGGTACTTACATTCGGCGTAAACGTTACTTTTTAAGATTAGCTTAAACTAAAATTGACAATTATGAAAATCAAAAATATAATAGTTGGTGGTTTGGCCATTGTTATGGTCAGTTGTAAAGGGTTCTTGGAAGAAAAACCTAGGGACATCATTGCCCCCGAAAATTTCTTTAGTTCGGAAGCAGATGCCCGACAGGCCGTCACAGGGATTTATGCCATCCTTAAAAACAACTCACTTTATGGACAGGTTGGTTTGGACGTATTCTATGATAATGGAGCAGATATAATAGAGCCGAACCGTGCGGCGGACATTTTTGAACCGATCGGTAACTACTCTATGAATGAGGCGTTGGCGGATGTATCTATTCAGAAGATGAGTGTTGCTGATACTTGGAGGGACCTGTATAAAATTGTCCTAAATAGTAATTTGATTATTGAAAAGGTAGATGGTAATGAGGCCATTCCCGATGCCGTAGAAACAGCTATCATTGCCGAAACCATATTTCTTCGTTCCTTGGCATATTGGCACATTACCAACCTGTGGGGAGATGCGCCATATTATACAGAGAGCCTTGATATCAATGAGATTAGAACCTTGGGAAGAACTGATAAGGAGGTGATCATTGAGGCGGTTTTGCGTGATCTTCAATTTGCCCAAGACAATATGCCAAGAAGGGACCAGATTCCTGAGGACCAAAGGGGAAGGGCATCAAAGTGGACGGCTGCTATGGTGATGGCAAAAATACATATGAAACAACAGGACTGGCAAGCTGGACTGGATAAGTGCTTGGAAATTATTGATTTGTCATCACATGAGCTTATGCCTGAATATGCCGATGTGTTTGACCCTGAGCAGGAATATAATGATGAGATCATATGGGCCTTGGATTTTGCAAAGGACATAGTTGGGCAGTTTGAAGTAGGAGTTCCCCAACTACCAGGAAATGGAAACTGGAGGCCTAGTATGTTCAACCCCCGGTTGAGGGATGAGCCTGCAAATACCGACCAGAGGGACGAATTGTCTCAGGGACTGACGTCCGAAGGTCAGACATTTAATGGGACAGGACTTCAGGTAGCCTCTAAAGATTTTGCAGAGAAATTCCCACAGAACGACTTGAGAAGACCCCTAAATATTATGGATCACTATCTTGGTTATGAGTTGGTATTTCCTTA
Source organism: Echinicola strongylocentroti (assembly GCF_003260975.1). Classification (NCBI taxonomy): domain Bacteria; kingdom Pseudomonadati; phylum Bacteroidota; class Cytophagia; order Cytophagales; family Cyclobacteriaceae; genus Echinicola; species Echinicola strongylocentroti. The sequence continues at coordinate 5,993,231 of NZ_CP030041.1, forward strand.
CATGAAGAAGATGATGAACCTAGATACCGAATCCTCTCCAAGATTTAACCACTCCGATAATAGGTTGGTCTTTCGCCTGGCAGATGTTTACCTTATGGCTGCCGAATGCGAAAATGAGTTGAATGGCCCTGCAAATGCCTATCAATATATCCATGCAGTAAGGCAACGTGCCTACGAAACCATAGCAGAATGGACACTCAACGGTCTAAGCCAACAAGGGTTCAGAGAAGCGATTTATGATGAAAGGAAATGGGAATTGGCCGGAGAGGCACATAGAAGATATGACCTGATCCGTTGGGGAATACTCTTGGATGTGGTCCAAAACCTGGAATATCGTTTTTGGAAACCAAATGAGAACATTAAACCATGGCACGTGCTGCTGCCGATTCCATTACAGGAGTTGCAAACGAATCCAAACTTACTTGAATCAGATCCAACCAATAACGGGTATAGGTAATGATCAATATAAATGGAATTTTGAAAGTGATTAAGTGAATACTAAGGCTCCTCACACTGTGTAGGGGTATATTTTGGGCAAGTGCTACTCGTCAATGGTTGTTAGACTAGGTCTTCAGCCGTTGACGAGTTTTTTGTTTTTCTGTTTGTTTTTTCTTTAGTAACCTGAGCTCGATTTATTTTTAGCATTAAAAGCGTCATACGAACCCTTTTTAGGAGGGTGTGGGTTGGAAAAGGGTGTGGCAACTCGCCGCGGCGAGCTGCCACGGCTTCCCCCTGCTCAGAGCCCCCTCTAAGCCTCGCAGTGCATGTTCCGACCACTGTACGGAAACGGTTTTATAATCGAACTGAGGTTATGAGGATGAGGAGAACAGGGGGGAGGCAGAAAAATTGGGAGATTGGGAATGGTTCGGATAGAATGCTGATTTACCTCGGTGTGACAGGCGCCGCTGATGATTAAGATTTGTACTGGTTTTATTCTTAAGCTAGAAAGGCCAAGTAGAATAAGAAAAAAACTGAAAGGGCATAATATCCATGGGCAGGGCAAAGCCATAAAAAAAAATGTTCCTATTTGCATTTATACCTGCCGTTCCTACGGAACGTACCCTTTTGTGTGTAATCATTCTTTCAGCCTATCCAGCCATTCGGCAATCTAGTGTCAAGCCAAACCTAAACCTACGTGTAATCTGGTGTGGCTTTTGGCCTATCTCTACGTTGCAAAAAGACTCCCTTAGCTACGGCTAGGGGCATTTTTTGCGCCTTGATCTCGTCCAAAATCCACTACCGCCTTACCCGTCATTTAAGCGTTGACTTGACCCTAGGCTACTGCGGTTTTCAACGTATAAATCGGGGCAAAGTGCCAGCGGCACGATAAATTTAGTAACCTGCGGATTCATCCGCAGGAACTTAAGCTCTCCTCAACCTCCCGAAGGAGTGCCAGCGGCACGGATGATAGCTATGCCTACACGAAAAGGGTTTCCCTTCAAAACACTAAACGCGTTTGCCCTGCTTTCCTAGTGTAGGCAATTTCATTTATAAGATGGCGTCCTTTTTTCGTTAATTGGGTTTGAGAAGTAAATTAGTTTTTGTAAAATACCATTTCTCTTTAGTTTATTCTATAGCTTTTAATAAAATAAACTTTTAGAATATTTAGTTTACAATTAATATTGCCCAACATTCGATTTATTTTGAAATTGAAGGATAACCTAAGGCCAAGGAATTTTCAGCTTGAGACTGAAGCAGATTTTGATATGCTTTTTCAAAGTTATTATCATGATTTGGTCACTTATGCTCATACTTTTCTTCATGATATGGATGAAGCCGAGGACTTAGTGCAGAATTTGTTCATTCATTTTTGGGAAAATGCCAGGAATATCAAATTAAATGGATCTTTAGAAGCTTACTTTTTCAAATCTGTTAAAAATAGGTGTTTGAATAAATTGAAGAGTATGCATGTTTATGACAAGCACAAGGTTTTATATTTGGAGGCAACATTGTCAATGAACAAATCAGAGGATGTTGAAGATGCCACGTTTCTAGAAAAGGAGCTTCTGGAAGCTTTGGAAAAGCTACCAGATCAAGTGCGTGAAATCATTGAACTGAAATATTTGAAAGGGAAGAAAGTGTCGGAAATAGCATGCCAATTGGAGTTATCTGTAAATACAGTAAAAACACAATTACATAGGGGAAAGTCAAAACTAAGGAAAGAGATGGACCCAGGATTGTTCAGTTTGTTTTTTTTGATCTAATCCATATAATTTTAGTGTAGTTCAGAAGGATTTTTTAAAGTACAATGAAATCAATTGGTCAGAGGTGTTGACCTTCACCGGACCTGTTTGTCAGGCCATAGCCGTCAGTTTAAGTTGCTATTGGCACACCAGCTGCCACAAATACATGAATTTAGCTGTTCGGGATTTGGAATCCCGAACCGGAATAATGGGGATTTGTAATCCTCTAGGCCTGTATTAGGAATCGTAGTAGCCTGTCCCTACTAGTGTCAGGATGAGATGAAAGTGCATGAAAAGCAGCTAGACAGGGCCACTCTACCTGACCATATCTACCCCCCTTAACTAAACGACGCTAATTTCAGGTTTACTGTCATTTATTACTTGTTACACTACTTTGGTCTCAAAGTACGAGTAGTACTCTTTTTCTATAGTGTTTTGGTTTTATGGTGTGTTTTGAATTTTTATTTCGTGAATGATACGTTTGTTAGATATATGTGCTGAAAGTTTTTTTTAAAATAATTTTATTTTTTGTCACCTCTTTTTCCATGTTGCCTGTCATTTAAATGACAACGCACTAAAATATGATTGATTATTTACTTATTTGGAAAAAAGCGCATAACTGTATTTCTGATGCTGAGGAAAAACAGCTAGAGGAATGGATCAGCGAAGATCCTAGGCACGAAACATATTATCTAAAGACCTTGAGGTTTTATGAATCCCAGAAGATATTTGTGCCAATAGATCCGAATAAAGCATCATCAAAAATAAAAGAGAGGATAACTTTTCAAAAAGCAAGACCATTACCTTATTGGAGGTATGCAGCAGCCTTAGTGATTTTTCTGGCTTCAGCTGCGGTGATTTGGTGGTCCATTAGCTCTACAGTTCAGTATAAGGACATCCAAGAGGAGGTTTTAATAGAAGTGTCACAACAGACGGGGAGTGTCCGGTTATATACATCTACAGGATCACAGATTGATTTTGAAAACGATAGTGTGTTTTCTATTGCAGACCCAAATGCAAAAATATCGGCAAAAGGCAAAAAACTGGAATATACTGATGCACCAACTTCGTCAGGTATACGTCAGTTGAATACCTTGGTAGTGCCTAGGGGAGAGTCGTTTACCCTGAGTTTAGCGGATGGAACCAAGGTCTGGCTTAACTCCGAATCTATTATTAAATACCCTTCCTCTTTTGGCGAGAAAACGAGGGAAATAGAGTTTACGGGAGAAGGTTATTTTGAAGTAGCCAAAGACGCTAGTCGTCCTTTCGTTCTCCAATCTCAATCTCAAACCATTAAGGTTTTGGGAACAGCTTTTAATCTGACCTCATATAAAGATGAAGATAGCATCACCACCACTTTAGTAGAAGGAAGTGTCGCTCTAGAAACTAGTACTGGAAAAGACATGGTACTTCACCCCAATGATCAGGCTCGTCTGTCAAGGACCAATGGCCGACTGATAAAGAAAGAGGTGGATGTGGAAAATTTCATCGCGTGGAAGGACGGTGTGATGTATTTTGACAACGAAGAACTCCAAGTTATCCTTTCAAGAATGGCGAGATGGTATGATATCAAGGCGGTTTTTGAGAATGAATCATTGAAAACGCAACGGTTTACTGGTGAGATAGTACGTTACGAAGAAATTAGTCAGTTTTTGGCAATGCTTGAAGCTTCAGGAATTGTGGAATTTAAAATAAAAGACAATGTAGTGATCGTAAAATGAAAAAGGAGTGCTCCCAACACTCCTTTAAATCTGTTTAAATAAATGTTTAACCTTTTACAATTAAAATTTATGTTCAACAAGATTACAATAATACCCAAAAAATTCTGTAAAAAATACTTACCACCCCTCATTCTGGCGATAATGGTAATGTCAGGTGGTCTAAATAAAGTAGCAGCAGAGACCTATGCACAGTCTGTTACATTAGATCTTGAGATAGAAAATGAATCATTTGAATCTATCTTAAAAGAAATAAAGCGGCAAGGTAAATTCAAGGTATTATATCCAAGTGAATTATTTCTTGGTCTACCCAAGATGAGTATTTCTGTAAAAGAGGCCAGTGTCTCTTCAGTTCTGGATAGGCTAATTGTTCCTTATGGATACAACTATGAAGTAAGGGACAGTACAATAATATTTAAAAAGAAACCATCGGCTGGTCTGAATGATGGAGAAGGTAGCTCTATGACCGTAAGCGGAAAAGTGACGGATGAAGAAGGAGAGAGCTTGCCCGGCGCCAATGTTTTGGTAAAGGGGACATCTAAAGGTACTGTTACAGATGTAAATGGAGAATACAGCTTAACAGTGGATAGTGAAGCAGTATTGGAATTCAGTTTTTTAGGGTTTATCAGTTCCCAAACTGCCGTAAAAGGCCGGTCAAAGATCGATATGGTCCTGCAAGCAGATATAGCAGGCCTTGACGAAGTAGTAGTTATCGGATATGGTAGCGTTAAAAAGAGCGACCTTACTGGGGCCGTCAGTACCGTTTCTACAGAAGATTTTGATAAAATAGCGGGAACCTCACCACTAAATGCCATGCAGGGAAGGGCTGCTGGGGTTTCGATTTCCAGTAATTCTGGTCTTCCAGGGTCTGGGTTTAACGTGACCGTTAGAGGGATCAATTCGATCAATACTGGCAATGGAAGCGGGTCATCTCCTATCTATGTTGTAGATGGGGTAATTACCAGTTCCATCGAAAATATCAACCAAAATAATATAGCGTCTATTTCAGTACTGAAGGATGCCTCTGCTTCTGCTATTTATGGGGCAAGGGCCGCTAACGGGGTTGTGCTGGTAACCACCAAGAGGGGAAAGGTGAATGTGGAGCCACAAATTACCTTTAATGCTTACTGGGGTGTCAGCAACGAGGGAAATCTCAAACATGAACTTTTGAATGCAGATCAGTTTTTGGAACTGTGGACAGAGTCTTATGAGAACTCCAACATCCCTTTGGATTGGGAAGAAAGTGATTTGGCCTATTATGAAGGAGTAGATACCAACTGGAAGGACCTGATGCTTCAGCAAGGAGGGATACAGTCCTACGATGTTTCAGTGGCGGGCGGTTCAGATCGCTCCAATTACTTTGTGTCTGCTAATATGGTGGATCAGGATGGGATGGTTATTGGTACAGGCCAAAAGAAATATACATTTAGAATCAATACTGACCACAAAATCCGTGACTGGTTAAAGTTTGGAAATTCATTAAACATTAGTTCCAATAAAGTATATGGTGACCAAGCTTACTACCGGAAAGCCCTTACCAAAGTGCCACTTACCAGAAATAAGGAAGAAGATGGAGATTGGGGAGTCATTCATAATCCCGGCCTTGAACATTTCTTTGTCAATCCTATCTGGGAAGCACAAAACAGCAGCCAGGAAGCCATTTGGAATGGGCTTCAGGGAAATTTATATGTTTCAATTTCTCCTGTGAAAAACCTGGAGTTTACCGTGAGGGGAAGCCTTAATTATTCTGGAAAGAAACAATCGGATTTTACCCCGGGGGTGCCCCCAGAGTATGGTTGGGGAGGTACCAATGTCAATACCGTTTATAAGGAATCTTTCGAAAACGTATATTGGAGCAACGACTATTTGTTGAAGTATAAAATGAATGTCAATGATCATGCAATTAATTTTTTGCTGGGCTATTCAAGAGAACAAAATTCCTCAGAAACCCTCTCAGGGCAGCGAACCGGTACCATTAATAACGATATTAGGTTCTTGGATGCAGGAGACCCAACTAGCCAAGTCAACAGTAATTATTTCAGGGACTGGGCATTGGTATCCATGTTTGGCAGGGTCAACTATTCCTTTCAGGATAAATACCTGTTTACCGGTACTATACGGCGTGATGGAACTTCTAGGCTTACAGAAGAAAATAGATGGGGGGTCTTTCCATCAGGGTCTATTGCCTGGAAAATATCTGAAGAGGTTTTTTTAGAAAACAGTTCAGTGTTGGAAGAATTAAAGTTGAGGGCCAGTTATGGTTCTTTGGGAAATGTGAATTCCATTGGAATTTATGGAACCAGTGCTGCTTTGGTCGCGGTAAGAGCCGTATCTAATAACCTCCCTGCTTTGGGGTATACCTTGACTTCTGCAGTCAATAAGGATGTGACATGGGAGTCCGCCAACAAGGCCAATGTGGGCTTGGATGCTTCATTGCTAAATGGGCGGTTGTACGGAAGTGTAGATTATTTTGTAGAGAATACATATGATATGCTTTTTGGAGAACCTATTCCACGCTCTTCCGGATTGTCCGGTTTTCCGGTGATCAATGGAGGTAATGTAAGGAACAAAGGCTTTGAAGTGGTGCTGGGAGCAAGAGGAGGTAATTCGGATTGGTTTTATGATGTGAGTTTTAACATCACCAGGGTCAAAAATGAGGTGACTGATTTGGCAGGAAGGGATGAAATCACGTTGGGAGGTAGCAGGATCAGCTATATGCATAAGGTAGGAGCACCGGCACACTCATTTTTTGGGTATAAATCCGATGGGCTTATCCGAGACGAAAGCGAATTGGATAAATACGCTGGAGGAAACTTCCCTACCAAGCAAGTAGGTGATATCGCATTGATGGATATCAATGGGGTCGATGAGGAGGGAAACCTTACCGGTGAGCCAGATGGAGTGGTCAATGAATACGACAGGACGATTATAGGTAACAGGTATCCCGAATTCTTTTATGGAGGGATGCTCTCTGGTGGATACAAAAACCTCAGTTTAATGATCCAGTTGCAAGGTTCCCACGGTTCTGATGAATTCTTTGGGCCCGGTCAATCAACAGACCTGTTTCAGCTTATGACCAGTTTTGCTCAAAATGAAGATGTGAGGCTCTATGACCGATTTCATCCTACCAAAAACCCTGATGGCACCTTTCCACTTTTAAACAAAAATGGGTCTGGAGGAAACGAGCAGTTCTCGGATTTTTGGTTGGAAAGTGCTTCTTATTTGAGAGTTCAAAACATTACCCTTAGTTATGATCTCCCGAAGAGCCTTCTTTCAAGGGCACAGGTGGACAAATTAGGGGTCTACTTTAGTGTGCAGAATGCTTATACTTTTACCAAGAACCATAATCCTGAAGTGGGGAACTCTACTGCGACGGGGGCAGGGCTGAATGCCTATGTTACCGGAGTTCCTATTCCGAGAACACTTACATTAGGCGTTAAAGCGGCATTTTAAACCCAAAATAGTTAAACCATGAATTCTATAAAGAACATAAAAAATATAGTACGTCTCCTTTCCTTGGTGACATTTATTTCCAGCTGTAGCGAAGAGGATTTTCTGGACAGGTATCCTTTGGATAGACCGAATTCTGAAAATTTCTTCGTGGGGGCCGAATCTGCCAGGGCAGCGGTCAACGCCTGTTATGACCCTTGGCACAGGGGCAATGCCAATATGCTTTACAGGGATTTGACCATCCATTTGGATGCGTTGACAGATGACAGCTATTGGCGGCCTGTAAGGGCTGCATCGGTGGCATTGGAACAATGGAATATAAACCCAACCCACGAAAATGTGAGCAGTTGGTGGAGATATCCATATGAATGTATCAATGCCGCCAACTATGCGTTGGCCAATATCCCAAACTCTACTGATGAAAGCTTTACAGCAGAGCAGCAGGCTCCTTATTTGGGGGAGGCAGCTTTTTATCGGGCTTATTCCTACCAGTTTTTGACATTGCTTTATGGTGATATTCCCCTGTATTTGGAGTTGGCGGACAGCTATGAAGATTTCCATTTGCCCAGAACATCTAAGGAAAAAGTCTTGGAGCAGGTGATAGCCGATTTCACCTTTGCAACCGAAAACCTGAAAGAGACACCTATCTATCCTGGAGCCCCATCCAAGCCAGTTGCAGCAGCGATGTTGGCCAAGGCCTATTTGATTGTGGAGGATTGGGCCAATGCCGAAACAGCTGCTAGAGAGGCTATTGAGATTGCAGAAGGAGCGGGGAAACACCTTATGGATGATTTTGAAGCAATTTGGGCCTTGGAAAACGAAGGGGATAGTAATCCGGAGCTTTTGTGGTATTGGGGATTTGTGGAAAATGATCAATACCATGGAGGAAACCATGCCGTACAGCGATTGTGCAGGGACTTGCCTTCCACTCTCAAAACGGCAATTGACGGGGATGGATGGGGGTATGCCCTCCCACAAAGGGATTTGTACGATGCCTTCGAAGAGGGAGACCCCAGAAGAAAATATACCATTTTTGCGCCAGGGGATGATTATAAAGTATACCCAGGAGAAGATTTTGCATACACACATCAGCGATTGGATGAAAACGGAGACACGTTAAGGTGGGATGTGGTTTATTCGGCAGGTGATATGGTGGAGTATGATTATCGTTGGTCTCCATCGGGCATGAATGTCCGAAAGATGACCAGAACAGTGATCAATCTTGCCAATGTACGCTGGTCCGGCCAGGATGTCCCAGTAATGAGGATGTCAGAGCTGTACTTGATATTGGCAGAAGCGCTGGCTGAGCAAGGTAATACAGAGGCTTATACTTGGGTAAACAAGGTAAGGGCCCGGCCATCAGTGGACATGGCGCCGATAAACAGTGGTGATTTAGTAGAAGTGGTCCGTCATGAAAGAAGGGTAGAACTTGCTTTTGAAGGTTTGCGCCTTTTTGACCTGATCAGATGGGGGGAAATTGAAAATGTTTTTGGGGATGGAATGAAGGTTAAACGGCATTTTTATTCGGACTTTATGCCTAATAATTCCCTTCTTAAATATGATCAGCCTATTGGCAGATTGAATTTGGACCCTCTTTTCCCTCTTCCTCAAGAAGAGATCGATAATAATCTCAATATCAATTCAAATAATCCAGGTTGGTAAATGCTCATGGTTAGACAGTTGATGGGGGCAGGAGCTTGGCTGCTGTCCCTTTATCAACTGGAAGATCAAAACGCCATATTATGGGGTGAATGGAAAAGCTATGGCCTTACCAGAAAACGATTGGACTTGATAATAAATTAACCTAACCCAAAATTCCATGTATGTATCTAGACAAGTATATTCTTTTATTTATTTGATGTTGTGTGTGGTCTTGGGCCATACCCAGGTAGTTATGGCCAGTGTAATTCAGGTGAATCCTGGAGATGATGTGGCAACTATTATTCAAAATGCCAACGGGGGAGACGATCTGGTATTCAGTCCCGGTACCTATGACAAGGTGCTTATCGAAAACCGACAATTTACAGAGAATGCTCCTTTGGTCATTAAGTCGGACGGTACCGGTGAGGTGGTTTTCGAGACGGTGACCAATACCGGAACGGCTTTCAAAATAGCTAATAGTAGTTATGTGGTCGTTCAGGGAGTCTTTATCAAGGGAGGATTAAACAGTGTAGTGATTGAAGCAAGCGACCATATTGTGGTGATGGATTGTGATATTAGTCAACCCGGACAGGCAGGGATTCATGTGCACCTAAGCTCCACTTATGTTGATATTAAAAACAACCATATATACGAAACCGGAAAAAGAAACCCACAATGGGGAGAAGGGATTTATGTGGGTACAGGGAGTTATTACAGTGCGACTTTTCCGGATAATTGTGAACATATCTGGATAGAAGGGAATGAGCTTCACGAATGCGGTTATGGAGAAGCCATCAATGTAAAAGGGGAAAGCTTTCATGTAACCGTGAGGGACAATGTGGTATATGATATTGCTCCAGGTACGGCCACACAGTATAATCAAGCGGCAATTACATTGGAGGCGGCGTCGATTTCCATAGATGAGAACTATCGTTTATCAGAGTGGAGGGATACTTGGGTAGAAGACAATGTGATTTATAATGTTTCGGGCGGTTATGAAGAACGTAGCTCGGATAATGGGATCATGTTCGGTGGGTCGGGATGCTACATCATTGGCAATACGGTCCATAATTGCGATGAAGTGGGGATTTTGGGAAATGCTTGGAAAAGCCTCGGATTCGATACCTATGTGTTCGATAATGTGACTTTTGACAATGGAACAAATTCGAGATATAGCAGTGGGTTGAACATTCTCAACCAAGACCCAGGGCCCAATCCCAATTTACCACAAACTTGGTATACTCCTGACACGGTAAACGTGGACACGGTCATATTGGATCTTTCTTCGGTGTTGATGGAAGTCGGTGAAAATCAGCAGCTTGTAGACCAAGTAATGCCGCTGATGGCCAGTGACCGTTCAGTTACATGGAGTTCTTCCAATACCAATGTGGTGACTGTAGACGAAAATGGACTGCTCCGGGCAATGGGGCTGGGACAGGCCCTTATTTCGGTCGTAACATCAGATGGAAATAAAACGGCCACCTGTTCTGTAATCGTCAATGACGGAGCCCAGGCCTTGGGAAATACGGATATCTATCCATTGATCAGCACGGCAAGTAACAGAAGTGCTGTTCCAGTGGAGGTAACACAGCCAGGTACCATCAATGAAATTTCTATTTATCATGAAGGTGGAAGTGGGAATATGGTTTTGGGGGTGTATGAAGGTGAAACGGCTCCTGCGGATTTATTGGAAAAAACAACTATTACAGCTGTCAATGCAGCTGCAGGCTGGCAGCAGGTTTTACTGGATAGCACGATAGAGGTGGTCTTAGGGCAAAAGATATGGCTGGCTTGGAGTTTTGAAAACAATCCCGGAATCCGGTATCAATCGGGAAGCCCAGGGGTAAACAAATCCTCAGAGGGCTGGGAGAATGGTTTGCCCACATTATTTGGAGCAGCTACCGAAGAAGGTAAGGTCTTTTCCATTTTTGCCTCTTTGGATCCTGAAAATATAGCTCCTAGTATAGAACTGACAAATCCATCAGCGGGAAATATAGAAATTAACCCAGGTTTGGCCCTAGTAGAATTATTGGCTTCTGCCAATGATCCGGATGGGGAGGTGGCACAAGTAGACTTTTTCGTGGATGGAAATTTAGTGGGGAGTGCTAATAGTTCGCCTTTTACCGTGGATTGGGCAAATGTTACCGCAGGTAATTATGCACTTAGCGCAACAGCGCAAGATAATGAAGGAGCACTTGCTTACTCAGATACCACCCTCGTTACCATCACCGAGAAAGATTTGGTACCGGGCACAGTAGGTATTACGGACGTGCTGGGAACCAATACGACCAATAATAAGAGAAGGGCCCAGCCTTTTGTGATGCCTGAGGATGGAAGGATAGAAAGTATGTCCATGTACCATAATGCAGGCAGTGACGGGATGATTTTGGCCATATATAATGGCACCACAGCTCCAGATAGTTTGTTGGCCACTACTCCGGTGACCCCAGTGGACAATGTGGAAGGTTGGCAGACTATTGGTCTTTTGGACAGTTTGGAAGTCAGTGCTGGAGAAACGGTGTGGTTGGCTTGGCTGTATGAAAGCAATCCTGGCATTCGATATGAAAAGGGAAGTCCAGGGAGATTTGATTCCAATATAGCTTGGATAGGAGGAATGCCTACTTTATTTGGGGGAGGAACTCAGGGTACGGCCATGTATTCCCTTTATGCTTCTTATGTACTTACTTCATCTCCTAATGTCAGTTTAAGTAGTCCGGTTGATGAGAGTACTTATGCCGCTCCGGCAGATATTGAACTCACCGCCCAAGTGCTGAATATGGATAAATTGTCACAGGTGACCTTTTACCATGATAGTATCCCTATACAGACTGTTTATGATGCTCCATATACCTTTACTTGGAATGATGTTGCCGCAGGGGTGTATAATGTGTATGCTTCTGCTTTGGACAGCTCTTCCAACGAAATATTTTCTACCCCCATCAGTTTTACGGTAGAATCACCCGATTCCCTGCTCCAGACAGTAGGCATTACAAATAGATTGTCAAGTGCCACCAATAATGCCAATAGGAGAGCAGTCCCTTATACCATGCCGGAGGACGGCAAAATAGAAAGCGTGACGATGTACCACCGTGCGGGAAGTGGTCACATGCTGTTGGCCGTCTATGAAGGAGATAGCGTGCCCACTAACAGGATTGCCATGACCCCACTTACCTCGGTAAACAATGAGGATGGATGGCAGGAGGTATACTTGGAATCCTCTGTGCATGTGGCGGCAGGAGAAACGGTATGGTTGGCATGGGTTTATGAGCAGCCTACGAATATTTATTTTGAAACAGGGACCCCAGGGAGATTTGATTCGGGACAAAAGTGGGAAAATGGTATGCCGGCAGTCTTTGGCAGTGGTAATTCAGGAAATGCCATCTATTCCATTTATGCATCATATATAGCAGATGGAGAAGTAGAGGAAAATGAAGGTATTAATGAAAAAAATAAACCAAAGAATAAGAAGGATAAAAATAAAAAGCCGAAAAAACCAAAGGTGAAAGTCTATCCAAATCCATTTGATCAAGAGGTTACCATTGGCTATGAGATATGGGAGCCTGCCAATGTCGTGTTGGTAATTCATGATCTCAATGGCAACGAAATAGCCAGGATGGACCAAGGTATGGTGGAGGATGGCCACCATAAAATTGAATGGAACTTAACTGGAATCACCATCAATCCAAAAAAGATGTTTGTCTACCACCTTATGATAAATACGGAAAGTGATGATCATTTAATGATCGGCAAGCTGAAAGTTAAATAAACACTTGAGCCAGAAGTGGTCAAATGTACGTTCGACCACTTCTGGCCTACTAATTTAAAGCAGTCCTTATGAAAAAAGTGTTTTATAGAATTCATAGTTGTTTGCTTATAGCGATGGCCTTTATGGCATGTACCGAAAAACCGTCCGGGCTTATGTTGTCTAGGTTATTTTCAGACCATATGGTTTTGCAGCGAGAACAGCCCGTCCCCATTTGGGGAAAGGCTTTTCCCGGGACCTCCATAGAGGTAAGTATTAATGGAAAGGCCGAAAGGACAGTGGCGGGGAGCGACAGCACATGGATGGTGAGTTTTCCTGCTCAGGAGAAAGGCGGTCCCTTTGAGATGAAGCTGGTAGGAGACAGTACCATTGTCCTAAAGGATATATATTTTGGTGACGTTTGGATTTGTTCAGGTCAATCAAATATGGAATGGCCCGTGGAGAAGGCCAAAAATGCCGCTGAGGAACTTGCCCAAGCTAGCTTTGAACATATAAAATTATTGGATATTCCACATCAGATGGCTGGAAAACCGATAAAATCTTTGCCGGATAGTCTCCTTTGGAAGGCGTGTAATGCTGAGAACATTAAGGATTTTTCAGCAGTTGGTTATTTTTTTGGTCGTGAATTACATGAAGAATTGGATGTACCGATAGGGCTCATTAGCACCAATTGGGGAGGCACCAATGTAGAAGCCTGGACAAGTAAGAAAACCCTGTCCAAATTCCAAGTCTTCAAGGACAGTTTGGAGCATCTCGAAGAGATGGATTTTGAAAAAATGAAGGAGAATGCTCAGCATGCGATATCAGTTTGGAAGCAGTCCATGGATTCTTTGGATCTAGGCCGTCAGTTTAATTGGTCTTCCCCGACTGTATCCTGGGAAAAAACACAAACAGTAATGCTGCCGAATGTGCTGGAACATATGGGACTACAAAATTCCGATGGGGTTTTTTGGTTTAAAAAAGTCTTCCATCTCTCAAAAGAATGGAGTAGGAAGGATGGTATGGTCCATTTAGGAAGGATCGATGAAGAGGACATTACATTTATCAATGGTAAAAAGATAGGGGCTACCAAGGGGAATATTGAAAAAAGAGCTTACCCAGCCAGTGGAAGTCTCCTGAAAGCAGGATTAAACACCCTAATAGTGCGTGTAAAAGACACAGGCTGGACTGGGGGCTTTAAAGGAGTGCCAGAACATTTGTATTTAGATTTTGGTGAAAATAAAATATCCCTCTCCGGAGAATGGGAAATGAACATTGGTACAAGAGGGTTACCCGTTAGCCCCAAAAATATTCATCCCAATAATTTTCCGAGCACCTTGTACAATGGAATGGTTTATCCGCTTATTCCTTTTGCGATAAAGGGGGCCATTTGGTATCAGGGAGAGAGTAATGCCGGGCGCGCCTATGCATACCGAGAGTTGTTCCCCGCCATGATTGAAGATTGGAGGGCACACTGGGGACAAGGTGATTTCCCATTCTATTTTGTTCAATTGGCTAATTACAGAGCTGAGCAAAAGAAACCAAGTGAAAGTACATGGGCAGAATTGAGGGAGTCCCAAATGACAGCTTTGGAAATACCTCGGACGGGGATGGCTGTTGCCATCGATTTGGGTGAAGCTGATAATATCCACCCTAAAAATAAGCAAGAAGTAGGTAGAAGGTTGGCCTTACAGGCGCTTTCTGGTGCCTACCACTATGATGTGTTAAGCGCTGGCCCGACATACACCAAACAAGAAGTATTGGGAGATCGGATACGCATATATTTTTCGAATACAGGAGATGGAGTTACTTCTGGAAACAATAGCAATGCATTGGCTGGATTTACTATTGCTGATGAGGATCATAGGTTTTATGAAGCCAAGGCACTTGTTGAATCTGATTCAACAGTTTTGATAAGCAGTCAATATGTGGCCAATCCCAAAGCTGTAAGATATGGATGGGCAGATAATCCAGGGGAACTCAATCTCTATAACAGTGTAGACTTACCAGCGAATCCATTTAGAACTGACAAATGGAGATTGTCTACAGAGTAGGTAACCATATTTATAATCTAATGAATAGTAAATTGATAAACTTAGCGATTACATTTCCACTTAAGTCTTTTCGGATCATTGGCATATGGTTGTTTGGAGGGGTATTACTATTGGTTTTCGAAAGTGCAAATGCTCAAATGGGCGAAAGGGATTTTTATGCCAAAGAATTGGATAAGGTTGTTTTGAGGATGCAAGGAAAATTGGCCCATCTAGCATTGGACTCCACACGTATCCCTCGGTCCTTGACTTCGGAAGGCTGTCTAGTGGGAGTGGGGTCCCGGGATTGGACGAGTGGCTTTTTCCCTGGTACACTATGGTACTTGTACGGGTATTCAGGGAATAGGGCGCTTTTGTCAGCAGCCAGGAGTTGGACAGCCTTTATTGAAAAGGAAAAATATGATGAACATACCCATGATACAGGCTTTAAGGTGTACTGTAGCTTTGGAAACGCCTACAGGATCCAAGGAATGGAAAGCGATAAGGATGTCATTGTCCAAGCGGCTAAGTCACTTATGAGCCGGTTTGATCCAAACTTAGGGTGCATCCGTTCCTGGGATTTCAACCAAGAGGTTTGGCAATACCCCGTTATCATAGATAATATGATGAACTTGGAAATGTTGTTTGCGGCTACCCGAATTTCAGGAGATTCCATTTACTACCAAGTGGGAAAGAAACATGCCGAAACCACCCTCAAAAATCATTTTAAAGAAGATTATTCCAGTTATCATGTGGTGGATTATGATACGATATCTGGGATGCCAAGGCTAAAGACGACACATCAAGGGTTTGGGGAAAGCTCCAGCTGGGCACGAGGGCAGGCTTGGGCATTGTATGGTTTTACCATGTGCTATAGGGAGACAGGTGACCCGAAGTTCTTGGAACTTGCCCAAAAAATCGCACAATATATCCTCCACCACCCCAGATTACCTGATGATAAAGTCCCTTATTGGGATTTTGATGATCCAGACATTCCGGATACAGAGCGGGATGCGTCTGCAGCAGCTGTGATAGCTTCTGCCCTGCTGGAACTTTCCACTTATAGCAAACAGGAAAAAAGCAAGGTGTACTGGCATGTAGCGGATACCATTTTACATAATTTATCCGGTTCTGAATATAGGTTGAAAGATGAGGAAGCCCCTTTTTTTCTGGATCATAGTGTAGGATCAAAGCCGCACGGTTCTGAGGTGGATGTACCCTTGGTTTATGCGGATTATTATTATGTAGAAGCCTTGATTCGGGCCAATAACCATATAGAATCTAAATTATATTAATGAGCGTACCTTCATTCTCAAAGGGGTGTTTAGGTATGGTTTTACTATTTAATAAATAGAAGTTTCATGTTACAGATCAATTTTAAGAAGCTCAATCTTTTTTTCATAGTCCTCTTGTTTTCCCTGAATTGTTTTGGGCAACAGAGCGATACTCTGAAGGTGTTGTTTGTTGGCAACAGTTATACCTACTATTGGAACCTTCCCCAAATGGTAAGTGCTCTTGCTAAGGGAGGTGATACGGTGATAAAGGCAAGAAAATCAACTTTAGGCGGTGCCACACTCATGCAACATTGGGAAGGTGAAAGAGGACTGGAAACCAAGAATACCATTTCTGAAGGAGAATGGGATGTAGTGGTACTTCAAAACCACAGTAAAAGTACCATAGCAAATCCAGAGGGATTTATGGATTATGGAAAAAAGTTTATCGGTTTGGTGAAAGAAACAGGAGCCAGACCTTTACTGTACATGACTTGGGCCAGGGCCTATAATCCCTTGATGCAAAAAACTGTTTCGACAGGGTACCGTAGTTTGGCAGAGACCACTGGGGTGGATGTAGCTAAAGTTGGCGAGGTTTGGGAACAGGCCAGGTTATTACGTCCCGACTTGGAGTTGTTTGATTCTGATGGAAGCCATCCTTCTCCATTGGGCACCTATTTAACCGCTTGTGTTTTTTATAAGATCCTTACTGGAAAAGCAAGCAAAGGTTTATCTGGAAGGCTTTCAGGAATTGATCAGGATGGGGAGACATTGTTTTTGTCAGGGAGTTCTGACGGTGATGCCGAATTTATCCATCAGCTTGTGGATAAAATGATCGTAGAAAAAATGGTCTGGGAATAATGAGTAGGACTTTCAGCAAAAGGATGTCGCTTATATTGGGGTCAATTGTTTTTCTAGTAATGATGTTGCCGATAGGGATGGCCATTGTTGGCCAATTGGTGAAAGGAAATCCTTCTGATCAAACCAGTGAAAAAGAGGTGGGCAAAGGCCTCATGTTGGCAATAGCTTATAGTGCTTCCATAGGCGGTTTTGCCACCTTGATTGGGACACCTCCCAATTTGGTGCTGGCAGGAATAATAGAGGAGCTATACGGGGTGAAGCTTAGTTTCTTTGATTGGATGAAATTCGGTTTTCCGGTAAGCATGGTGCTGTTGATCATCTGCTGGATCTACCTGACCAGTTATGCTTTTGATTGTAAAAAGGTAAAATTCCCAGGAGGAAAAAATGAGCTCAATAAAATGTTGAAAGGCTTGGGAAGAATAAGTTATGAGGAAAAGTGGGTATTGATGATATTCGCCATAACTGCAGCTGCATGGATCCTGAGGCCGCTTATCCAAAAGCTTGTTCCAGGTGTCGATGACGCTGTGATTGCCTTGATCGGAGCCATCAGCTTATTTATATTCCCTAATAAAGTCAGGTCAAGAAGCTTGATCACATGGGAGGAGGCCGTAAAACTCCCTTGGGGAATTATTTTGCTTTTTGGGGGAGGTATGGCATTGGCCAAGGGCTTTGGGACTACAGGGCTTGCGGAGTGGATAGCCGGAAAAATGGGCCTGATGAATGGCATGTCCATGATCGTGATGATATTGATCTTGGTGGCCATTGTTAATTTTCTAACAGAAATAACCTCTAACCTGGCTACTACTGCCATGCTTTTACCGGTTTTGGCTCCTTTGGCCATGTCCTTTAATGCACATCCCTTCATGTTTATGGTCCCGGTAGCTGTGGCTGCTTCCTGTGCCTTTATGCTTCCCGTAGCTACTCCTCCAAATGCAGTGGTGTTTGGTTCTGGCTACTTTACCATCCCCGATATGGTTAAGGTGGGTTTCTGGATGAATATCTTTTCAATAATATTGATAACAGTTGTATGTTATTTGATCTTACCGCCTATTTGGAATATTGAGCCAGAAATCTTTCCAGAAGCATTTAAACAGCCCCGGTATATTCCTTAAATGTTGGGGGACATGGTAACGCTGGTTTTATAGGCCAGAGAATAGTTGTATTCTTGGTTATTGTTGATATTCTGTCATAACATATTGAAAAATGTATAATTTAACAAATGTAATTTTAATGAAAACAAAAAATCTAATGCTGGTAAAGTTTGTAGGGGTGATTGTGGGCATTTTTCTTTGTTCCTGTAGTTTAGCTCAAAAAGATGAGGTCACTGATATTATAATTTATGGAGGGACTTCAGGTGCAGTCACTGCGGCAGTTCAAGCCAAAAAAATGGGGAAAACAGTGATTATGATTTCCCCAGACATTCATTTAGGGGGATTGAGTTCTGGAGGCCTGGGGTGGACTGATACGGGAAAAAAGGAGGTTATCGGTGGACTTGCAAGGGAATTTTATCAGCGTGTTTATGATAAATACCAAAATCCTGGAGCATGGAAATGGGAGAGAAAGGCTGATTTTGGGAATCAGGGACAGGGTACCCCAGCTATAGATGGTGAATTGAGGACCATGTGGATTTTTGAACCACATATTGCTGAAGAGGTTTTTGATGAATGGGTGGAAGAAATGGGGATTAAACTGTACAGGGACGAATGGCTGGACAGGAAGACAGGGGTAACGGTAGAGGACGGAAAGATAACTTCCATCCGGACATTAAGCGGTAAGGAATTTGAGGGGAAAATGTTTATCGATGCCACCTATGAAGGAGACCTCATGGCCGCTGCCGGGGTAAGTTACCATGTAGGAAGGGAAGCCAATAGCGTGTATAACGAAGAGTGGAATGGTATACAAACAGGTGTTTACCATCATGGACACCATTTTCAAGCATTGGAGAGACCAATTGCCCCCTACTTAATCGCAGGAGATCCTTCTTCAGGTCTAATAGCGAAAATAAGTGCTGAAAATCCCGGTAAAAAAGGAGAGGGTGACCATAAAATCCAGGCGTATTGTTTTAGGACTTGTATGTCCAATCATCCTGATAACATGGTGCCGTTTCCTCGGCCTGATAATTATGATTCCACCCAATATGAATTACTCGTCAGGATATTTGATGCAGGATGGAAAGAGCTATTTAATAAATTTGATATGATTCCCAATCGTAAAACAGATACCAATAACCATGGCCCCTTTAGTTCCGATAATATTGGGATGAATTATGATTACCCAGAGGCCAGTTATGAACGTAGGCAGGAAATCATTAAAGAGCATGAAGACTACCAGAAGGGCTTATTGTATTTTCTGGCCAATGATGCTAGGGTTCCCAGAGAACTCCAAGAGGAATTCCAGCGTTGGGGCTTGGCCAATGACGAGTTTACCGATAATGCAAACTGGCCCCATCAGATTTATGTCCGGGAAGCCCGTCGGATGATTGGAGAATTTGTCATGACCGAAAATGAACTTTTAAGAAAAAAACCAACTCCAAATTCTGTGGGAATGGGCTCCTATACGATTGATTCCCATAATGTTCAGCGGTATGTGGACGAAAGTGGCCATGTTCAAAATGAGGGAGATATCGGTGTTCATTTGCCCGGGCCATATAAAATAGCCTATGGTTCTATCATCCCCAAAATGGAGGAGATCAATAATTTAATTGTTCCGGTGGCTGTATCGGCAAGCCATACTGCCTTTGGTTCTATCCGAATGGAACCTGTTTTTATGATTTTAGGTCAATCTGGTGCCACAGTAGCGGCTTTGTCCCTAGAAAAAGGGCTGGATGTACAGGATTTGCCATATGAGGCTCTTAAGGCCCAATTATTAGAAGATGGTCAGGTATTGACGATGGACAATAGAATTTTGTCTGACTGATATTGCCATTTGCTTAAAAGGGGAGCAATATACTTTAATGAGGCCATCATTAGTGGTGTACTTTGTATAGCTGGTTTTATCATCTGCCCCATAGTTAAATTCCGAGTTATTGTTAATACTAATGATATTATATCAATAGCGTCATAAATAAAAAATGAGAGGTTCTATTTTTTGCCCAAAATAGTTATTTTGGGTTTGCACCAAAAAACACGAACCCCTCATGTGTAATATTAAATATTACATTGTTTTCACAGATTATTAAACCCGGAATATGCATTAGCCTATCTGTTGCGACCTGAAACTGCTTCAAAATCAGCCGTTTCACTTTAGTTTTCAGCATAACCGTAGCGGTGCTACGCTAATGCCTCCAAACTAACTGATTTTCTTGCAATTTCAGCTCTCACTACGATTCCTAACGCATAATTCGGGTTAAAAAGATAGACCGATCAATTTTCAAGAAGTTGGTCAAGGAAAAGCAGACCGATAAGGGCTGCAAGGGATTTGACAGCTGGACGCATCTTGTCTCGATGTTGTTCTGCCATTTTGCCAAGAGCACCTCGGTAAGGGACATTTCCAACGGGCTCCGGTCTGCTACCGGGAACCTTAACCATCTTGGCATTGCCAAAGCCCCCTCTAAATCAAGTATCAGCTATCAGAACAAACGAAGGGATTCGGACCTGTTCAGGGATCTTTACTATTCCCTGCTGGGAAGTTTAGGACAGCAGGCAGCTGTCAAGAGGTCCAAACTCAGGATCAAGGTCCCCGTTTACCTGCTCGATGCCACGGTGATCAGCCTTTGTCTTTCGGTGTTTGACTGGGCTACTTTCCGTACCAAAAAGGGAGCTATGCACACCCTGCTGTAATATGACGGGAAACTCCCTGTTTACGTGAACATTACCGAAGGGAGTGTCGGGAATAATAAAGGAGCTTACGACATCCCCTTAATTTCGATTGTTCTGATCACATTTTGGTGTAGATGGATTTTGGAATTCCTATGGGGATTTGAAGACGGAAGTTTTCCGGTAGAATTATTGAAATAGATTGGGAGGCTAGAGTATCAGAGCCTTATAAACTAGTTTTATTTTATAGGCTATCTTCTATGTTGCAGGTAAGCAACTATTAATTAAACCCGGTTTGTGCATTAGAAATCGTCATAGCCTGTCCCGATAGCTCGGGGAGGTTTGAAACTGCAATAAAATCAGGCTGTTTGGAAATTGAGGTATAACTTGGGCACATAGGTGCGGTGGTTTATTTGTGCTCTAAACCAACTGATGTCCTTGCTCCTTCAGCAATTGCCTTGACAAGCCGCTGCTATTCCTAATGTACAAACTGGGGTAAAGTGCCAGCGGCACGATGAATTTAGTAACCTGCGGATTCATCCGCAGGAACTTAAGCTCTCCTCAACCTCCCGAAGGAGTGCCAGCGGCACGGATGATAGCTGCCCGATACGAATTAATACTAAGCGTTTGCCCTGATGGAACCTCCCGCCACGGCGGATAAGGTGATCAGCCCTGCAATATACTTTTACCCAATATTGATAAGTTCCTGAGATGGTACATAGTTACCTTAGTTGGAGTAAAATTATCATGGAATACATACTTTTTACGCTGAAACACACCTCTTGGAGGATGTTAAAATAAATTGGCACTTGAAATTACGACCCAAAAGCCTCGAAGTGAACTCCCAATTAAAAGAAGTTAATTAGTAAAGTTCACGATAGCTGTTTCTATGACAAGGCGTCAAGCCCTGAGTCAAAATGCACGATGTGAAAGAACAGGGGAGTAAGTTCATTTAATACAATTCAATTAACATAAACCTAATTTCATGAAACAAACAATTACAAAATTGAAGCCCAACTTCAGGGTGTTTCTATTGTGTGGGTTGCTGTGGGGAATCCTCATCCTCCCAGCTAGCGCACAGGAAATGCAGATCAGTGGAACCGTTAAGGATGCCACCACGGAGGAACTTATCCCAGGGGTAAGCGTATTGCGAAAGGGAACGTCCTCGGGTACAATAACTGATATAGACGGGAAATATACCATAAAGGCTACTGAAGGTGATACGCTTATGTTCAGCTACCTAGGGATGCAATCAGTCACCAGAGTAGTAGATCGTCAGGTATTGAATATTTCCATGCAATCGGAAGATATCGGCTTGGATGAAGTCGTAGTTATCGGATATGGCACAACGACCAAAGCAAAAATGGTCGGAGCGGTTTCTAGCTTGGGAAAGGAAAAGCTGGAAGAAACACCATTTTACAATGTAGGATCTGCCTTACAGGGTCAAGTTCCTGGCTTGGTAGTCCAAAACAATGGTGGTGGACCGGGAAGTACCCCAAATATTTCCATCCGAGGGGCGGGCAATCCATTGTACGTTATTGATGGGGTGATCACGACGGAGCAGGATTTTAACACCCTCAACTCAAATGATATTGAGACCATTAGTTTTCTGAAAGATGCTGCAGCTACTGCAGTATATGGTTCCAAGGCGGGTAATGGAATTGTGCTGGTCACTACCAAGAGAGGTCAGGAAGGTAAAATAAATGTCAACTATTCTTATAACTACCAGATCAGCCAACCGACCGTACTGCCTGAAATGATGAATTCCTATCAGTACGCGTTGTTGCAAAATCAAGCCAATGCGTATGATGGAACCCCACCAACTTATACACAGCAACAATTGGAAGTGATCAGGACACATGGTGATTTGGATACCTACCCTGACAACAATTGGCCAGATATGACGCTGAAAAATTTTGCACCAGAGCAACGTCACAACCTATCCTTGAATGGTGGGAGTAAGCGAACCAATTATTTTGTTTCATTGGGCTATGCTGATCAAGGAGGTATCTTGAAAGAAGACGTCGTGGATTATAACCGGTTAAATATCCGGTCAAATGTGGTGTCAACGTTTGAGGAAATTGGATTGGAAGTAGGGGTTAATATAAATGCGAGTCTTGAAAACTACCAAGAGCCATCCGCCGGGATGTATAGTATCTGGAGGGCAGTAAATCAAAATACCAACCCCATGTACAGGGCATATAATGTAGATGGCACCTTGGCCGGAGGAGGAAATGGTGATCATCCATTGGCGCTTATTAGCCCAGACGCTGGATATAACCGTACCAGAGATAAGTTCCTCAACACCCAACTGTCATTAAACTGGGAAGTTCCCCAGGTGGAAGGGTTGAAGTTCGGTGCTATGGCCAATTATCGAAATGGAGACGGTTGGTCAAAGTTGTGGGAAGAAAATGTTCCTTTATACATGCAGGATGGATCCCTCATGAATCAGCCTCCGCCGCAACTCACAGTGGGATCTTATTATAACGAACGGATGTATTTGGAAACCAGCGCCAATTATCAACGCACATTTGGATTACATGGACTGGACGCAACATTCGTTTACAATTTGAATACCAACCGCAAGGAGGACATGTCTGCTTTTAGAAGAGGGTATTTGTCCGGAGCGGTAGACCAGTTGTTTGCAGGCCCTACAGATGGCCAGACCAATAATGGAACTGAAGCAGAAGGTGCCAATGCAGGTTATGTCATGCGGGTAAAATATGATTATAACTATAAATACATCCTTGAGTTTAGTGGTAGATACGATGGCAATGACAATTTTGCTCCGGAACAAAGGTGGGGATTCTTCCCGGCAGTCTCCGCTGCCTGGAATGTAAGTGATGAGCCATTTATGAAAACTCTTGGCAACAGGAACATCATCAACGACCTTAAATTAAGGGTCTCTTATGGTGAAACTGGCGTCACCCAAGGGGTCAATAGATTTGGGTATATTCCTGTTTATAACCTGGAGCCCAATGCCTATAATATTGGAAACGAGCTAGTAAATGGATATTCTGAAGGTGAATTGGTCAACCCTCTAGAACTTACCTGGTATACCCGAAGATCACTGAATTATGGATTGGACTTCTCTTCGTTGGGAGGAAGATTGAGCGGTACACTGGAATATTTCTATTACCGTACCACTGGCTTTTTGGTCAGCCCAGAAGATATCTACGCACTACCTTTGGGCAAGGACTTGCCCCAGATCAAATCCAATTCCGCCCAACGTAGAGCTGGTTTTGAGCTCTCATTGAATTATAGGGGGCAAGCAGGGCCTTTGTCCTATGAAGTAGGGGGGAATTATTCCTACTTCAACCAATTATGGGAGCAATTGGACACAGAGAATGAAGCACAGCTTAAAAACCCCTATATCAGGGAAACCCACCGGACGGATTATTGGGGTGGAGGGCCCGTTTATATCACCGACGGTCTGTACCAAACAGAGGAGGATATCCTGAATAATCCAAGACTGCTGAGTTCTACGGCCACCCAGCAAGGAGACATGAAATATGCCGATGCCAACGGAGATGGCAAGGTCGATGTGCAGGATAAACGAACAGTGGGATTGCCCAGCCTCCCGCATGGTACCTATGGTGTCAATTTTTCATTGAAATATAAAGGATGGTCAATGAGTGGGCTGTTTCAAGGCACAGGAGATCGGTACTTGGCTTTTGATAACTTCATGATCGTGGAGGCTAAGCGAAGGACGTATGAATTTCAGCAAGATTACTGGACACCTGATAATCCAAATGCACTGTTTCCAAGGGTATCTCATTTAGAGCAAATCAATGGTGGAAATAACAGTAACGACACCTATCCTTCTGATTTTTACCTTAAAAATGCCAAATATTTCCGCTTGAGAAACCTGCAGATAGGCTACGACTTGAAGCACTCCCTACTGGATGGAGCAGACTGGATATCCAATTGTCGGGTATTTGTGAATGGAACGAACTTATTTACGGTATCGCCCGTGATGGACTATTTTGATCCTGAACAGGCCGAGACGGGTAATGGTGTACAGTCGTATGGGTACCCGGTTCAGCGGACCTTTGCCATTGGAGTAAATGTAGGGCTATAATAAACATGATAGAAATGAAAAGCTATATAATAATACTGATGATATCTGTAATATGCCTAGGGGCATGTAACGATGTTTTGGACACTAAACCTTTAGATAAGTATACGGAACTTGACGTGTGGAATGATCCCAACCTAGCGCAAGGATTTATTTACAATACCTATGCTTCTGTGATTCCTGAGTTATTGGTAAACCCGGGTGATCCCCAGTCTAGGTTTGGAGGTATTGGAAACGAGGATTTTACAGATAATGTACTTTCACGCCAATCCAATAATATCGCCTTGGATCTAATAGACCAATTTTATGATGCAGGATGGTCTACAAATAATTCCTACTATTTTTTTGGAAAGGCTCCTTTGGGAAATAATGCTCCGATCAAGCAAAATTCCTTCGAAGTGATCAGGGATTGCAATTTGATCATTGAAAAAGTGGAAGCCTCTGAGGGAATACCGGAAAACCTGAAACCTGGACTGGTAGCTCAGGGGAAGATGTTGAGGGCCTTGATCTACTATTCAAAAGCCCGTCTTTTTGGGAAGTACATTATAGTAGACCACGTCCTTACGCCAGAAGATGATTTAATGTTGCCCAGATCCGAAACGATAAAGGAAACCTATGATTTCATAATTGGTGATCTGCAAGATGCTGCCGAAAACTTGCCTTTGGCAGGAACAGTGGACAGAGGTCACTTGACCAAAGGAGCTGCTTATGCCATGCTTGCGGAGATAGCTCTCCATGGAGCTGCGTATGTAGAATCAGGAAAAGACGCCTACTACCAGTTGTCAAAGCAGGCAAGTGAAGAGTTGTTTGGCTTAGGGTATTCATTGGACACAGATTATGCCAGTATGTTCAATGATTATGACCATGCTTTTTCTTCCGAGGAGATTATTCTGGGGCAATTTAAAAACACCAATGCCACTTGGTGCCAGCAGACCTTGATGCAAGGGCTGGTCCCAAACATGGAAGTGTCGGCCACCACGGGTTCCCCAGGGCTAAAAGAGTCTTTCCTTGGGTGGACAGAAGCTTGGCCAACGCATGACTTGATCGCCGATTATTTGGTAGAAGACGTGGACGGAATGGCCAAAAGATGGGATCAAACTAGCTTTTTTAATGACTTTCAGGCAAATGGAGGGTATTTATCAGATGCGATTTATAATGAATACCGGGATGATCGATTTGATGCCTCTATTTTGTATGATTCCACCTATTTGTTTTCCAATCTAGTAACTACCCGTATCGGCGGCAACCTGTATTATGCAGAAAGTACCAAAGGAACCAATAGGTCCACTCCTTCTGGATATTTTGTGAAAAAAGGCATTTATGACATTACAGGATATAAGGCAAACGTTCATTCTCCATATGCACAGGCGATGATGCGATTGGGACGGGCCTACTTAAACTATGCAGAAGTAATGTTGCGCCTTAACAATATCGCCGTCGCTGTCGAATACATCAATAAAACCCGGACAGTGCATGGGGGCTTGCCTGAGTTGTCCAATAGCTTATCTCTGGAAGAGACTTGGGAGTACTATAAAATAGAAAGAAGGGTAGAGTTGTTTTTTGAAAATGACAGGTACTGGTCGCTTCTGAGATGGGGCAAGGAAGATGGCGGGAATGTCATCCCAGAACTTAATGATAAGCAATACAAATTTTTTGAAATTTCCGCAGATGGTAAGTCCTACGATATCAGAAACGTATTCCTTAACCCTTCTGCCCATAAAAAGCGATTTTCTATTAAGCGGTATTTGTTTCCAGTACCCGAGAACGAGAGAGTATTAAATGAAAAATTGGACCAAAACCCAGGATGGTAAACCTACTTTATTATGAATAGATTTATAAAAAACATATCAATTTGCTGTACTTCAGTTTTGCTTTTAAGTGCTTGCCTTCAATCAGGGCTGGAAGAGCTGCCGGCATTTGAAGAGGCCGATATTACCAACTTTAGGTTTGAGTATCGGTGGATAAATGAAGAAGGCAATTATCCCCAGTTAAATGTTCAAGGTCTTGAAACCCTGACAGAGGTGGATGCTACATCAGGTACGGTTACCTGTGTAGTCAAAGTGCCCAATGCCAGTCAGGATTTTCCTGAAAGCATCCGGAGTCAAGTAGCGCTGTCAGAGCTGGTCGGTTTTGCAGATATATCCAATGCCTCCACGATCCAACCGACCGACGGAGCCCCTGTCTTGGGCCAATTGGCGGATTTTTCCCAAGGGCCTTATGAATACGAAATCACAGCAGCCAATGGAAACAAGAAAGTCTGGATATTGGAAATAGCTGGTTTTGAGAAATAACTATTTTGATGGCTCCGGTGCTGCTTCTCCATGTGGGAAGCAGCACCGGGGCATTGTCCACCCATTAACTATTCCTTTGTAGAATATTACTATCATGAAAAGAAGAAAGTTTTTCAAACATACTGCCGGAGCAGGATTATTGACAGGTTTACTGCCCATTTCGATAGTGGCAAAAGATGATCCTGAAAACCTCGGCAAGAGAACGAATGATCACTGGAAACAAATGGGCAAGGGAAAGGTGGGTATGCCCAAAAGACAAAAAAACCTCCAGTATGATGTAGCTGTTATTGGCGCAGGGATGGCTGGCATTAGTGCAGCAGTGGCGTCTGCGAGGAATGGCGCCAAAACCGTTTTGGTAAATGATCGCCCTGTTTTGGGCGGGAATGCCAGTAGTGAGATCAGGGTAACGGTCAATGGTGTACAGTCACTGAAAAACAAGCACCGTGTAGAAAGAGAAACAGGAATTATTGAAGAAATATTGATAGACAATTCGTTTTACAATCCTCAGGAAAGCTACCCTGTGTGGGACCATGTCGTGTATGATTATGTGACCAAGGAACCAAACCTGGACGTGCTCCTCAATACGCAGGCTATAGACGCGGTAATGCATGATAGGAAAAACATAAAAAGTGCCATTTGTTGGCAATTGACCACTGAAACAGCCATTACCATTAATGCGGATTACTTTATTGATTGTTCTGGAGATGGGCTGTTGGCAGCTACTGCAGGTGCTGAATACCGGACAGGTAGAGAGGCGAGAGCTGAATTTGACGAGTCATTTGCCCCCGAGATAGCGGATGGATGGCAAATGGGCGCAACATTGATGATGATAACCAAAGATATGGGCAGGCCTGTGCCATATTATCCACCTGCTTTTGTACTTCCATTTAAATCGGATAAAGCAAAAGAGCGAAACATAAAACAGCTCAAGGAAGGTTATTGGTGGGTAGAGTTGGGGAGTGATGAGGATATCATTGCCGATCAGGAGACCAATAGACATAAACTTATGGGGTATATGCACGGGGTATGGGATTATATAAAGAACTCAGGCAACTTTCCCGATGCAGATAATCTCGCATTGGACTGGGTAGGGTCTTTGCCCGGTAGGAGAGAATCTCGTCGGTTTATGGGGACTATATTCTGTCCCAAAAAGATATGGAAACCTACAAGCATTTTTATGACGCCGTATGTTATGGTGGATGGTCTTTGGATGAACATAACCCGGGGGGAATTGAAAACCTCAGTGAGCCGCCAAGTTACTTTCATGATCGGTTTGAAAAACCATATGAAATCCCTTTTAGGAGTTTATACAGTAAGAATATCACCAATTTATTGTTTGCTGGGCGAAATGTGAGTGTTACACATATTGCCCTAAGTTCTACACGTATCCAAGGGACTTGTGCACTCATGGGGCAAGCAGTAGGAACGGCAGCAGCTTTATGTCATTCCCACCAGCTATCTCCCCGGACACTGGCACAAGACCATATCGAGATGCTTCAAGAGCAATTGCTGAAGGATGATGTCTATATCCCCAACAGGCCAGCAAGGGATGGCAACGACTTGGCCAAAACCTGTGAGGTGATTTTTGGAGACTCTACTGCATCTGGAGACGCCAAACTCCTCTTGGATGGAGTGTCAAGAGATGAGATCGATAACATCCATCACTGGGAATCGTCCGCTTGTCCAGCCAAACTACAACTGGAGTGGATATCCCCACAAGAGATCAGCCAGGTGCTGATTAAAGCTGATTCCAACCTCCAGCGCAAGATCATGATGCATAAAAATCCCGAAAAAAATGAAGGTCAGGTGCTGGCTGTTCCCCCAGAACTCGTGAAAGAGTTAACCTTGGAAGCGAGGATCGGAGGGAAATGGCAACCTGTGGCTCATCTAAAGGAAAATAGGAGGCGATTGATCAAGTTAGGTTTTGATCCCATAAAAACGAATGCAATTCGGGTAAACGTTGAGGCAACCTGGGGTGCAAATCACGTAAAGCTATTTGAAATAAGATGTTATTCCTGAGAACAGTACTGTTTACGATTTTATCCCTGCTCCACTCAGTAGAAGCCTATAGTTACCAAAAAGATACCACGAGCAGGAAGATTGCGCTTACCGTTGACCATCCTGCTTTTATGGATGGTCCCAGAGAAGTTTCCTTGGTCCAGGTAGATGAAGAGCAAGCTGCTTCTTATTTCTACATGACAGTAGAGTCCGTATTATGTGCTGACCATATCTGTAAAGTGGTTCCTGTAAGGCTCTATTGGGATAGTTTTGGCAACTATATCAAGTACAGGCTGGAAGAGGGAGTCACCTTGGAAAAAGGAGACGGGCAGCCGTTTGATGAGGATGATTATATAAAACTGGACGAGATATTGACCAATAAAAATGCTGCTTTACGGAGCCTCGCCTATTCGGATATTATCCAGACCAAAGTCCATGGTGAAGTGGATGCCATGTCAGGCGCCACGGCTTTGATTCTTCCCGACGACGAATCAATAGAAGGTGCCACTTGGACATGCTATACCCTATGGCACTGGGTACATGGTGAAATGCATCATAAGGTACGCGAGATATATGCCGCTACCTTGGACCAACAACAACTGGTCGCCATGCTAGGACTTAACGATAAGGAAAAGGTAAAGTTTGCCTATGAATCGTTGGCCCGACTCAATGAACTGGATAATGGTACCAAAGCAATATTGTTGGAAAGTGCGCAAAGCTGGGATAAGGAAATTGCAGCCATAATTTGTCCAGCAATGCAAAATTGGCATGTAAGTTTCCAGACGGGATTGGCTCAAGAGCTCCTATCCAATCCCAGTTCTTCTGCCAGGCTACTGACGCTGGATGCAATAAGTGAAAATAAAGAACTGTCCTCTTTTCGGAGCCTTCTCCTAGGACATATTGGCTCGACGGACAGTTTTTTAGAGGTGGATAAGACTATAGAGATGATGGGGAGGTACGGGGAATTGTACGAAGGAGAGGTGGATGCCCTCCAAGAAGTGATGCTTCGGGAGAATTTCCTTATCGCCAGAAGACTGTTCTATTTTTTGAAAGATCAGTCCATGACCCGTGGTCAACAGGAAATAATGAAGGAGTTTGCCCATGAAAATACAGAGAGGTTATAAAACCTGATTGTTGTTAACTTAAAATATAATAGATGTTGAAAGTATCTTTCTTAAGATTAGGTGTTGTTTTTGCCTTCCTATGTTTGGGATGTGCCAAGAGTAAACCGGTCAAAAAGCCAAACATTATCTTTATACTAGTAGATGATCTTGGTTACGGAGATGTGGGATTTAATGGTTCTAAGTATTATGAAACGCCAAATATTGATAGGTTAGCGGGAGAGGGGCTAATATTTGATCAATCCTACATGTATCCTACATGCTCGCCCTCGAGAACGGCTATTTTTACCGGAAAGCAAAGTTTCAGAACGGGAGTCTATACCGTTCCTGTTTTGGAAAAAGGAACCGCACAGGAAAATATCTTTAGCAGATGGACTGTTGGAAAGGAACATGAAATTTATGCCGAAGTATTGGCTCAGCAAGGATATAAATCCATTCATCTTGGCAAATGGCATATAGTAGGGCCATATCCTGAGGCAGAATTGCGAATGGATTGGCCGATCCAACATAAGCTAACCCAGCCCGATCCAGGCGATTTCTCATGGCTTGAAGCACACCGTAAGCCATTCGTTCAGCAGTTTTATCCAACAGGAAGGGGATTTCTCAAGAATGTTGGGGGTACATTCAGGGGAGATCCGGCCTTGGAAAAAGGGGGCTATCACAGTTATACTGGAGGATATAGGGCGCCATTCAGCAATCCTTTTATTGCCCCAAAGCCAGATGATGAGTGGTTGACAGATAGGCTGACAGATGATGCCGTAGCTTTTATGAAAGAAAACCGGTCTGCTCCTTTCTTTGTCAACCTTCATTATTATACAGTACACCGGCCCATAAAGTCCAGAAATGAAAAATTATTTAAGTACTACATGGATAAAAACGGCGATCCTGTTACTGGGCAAGGGATGGGTAAAAGAAAAGAAACGATGGCGGCATATGCGACCATGATCAGCTCGCTAGATGAAAACGTGGGTAGGTTGGTGGATTTTCTTGACGAGCATGGATTACGTGAAAATACATTGATCGTCTTTTCATCAGATAATGGCTACAATGGAGGACAGAGCAGTAACCACCACCTTAGAGGAGCAAAAGGGGAAATTTATGAAGGGGGAATAAAGGTGCCTACTTTTTTTAACTGGCCAGGTGAGGTAAGGCCTGCAAGGACCGATAGACTCTTACATGCTGTCGATTATTTCCCTACATTTTTGGATTTGGCAGGGGTTCCATTGAACGAGAAAATAGACGGAAAATCGGTCAAACCACTTTTCCGCAGCGATACTTACGAATCGAGTGAGGAGGCACTTTATTGGCACTTGGCGAGCCAATACAAACATGGTACTTGTTCGGCCATAAGGAAAGGAGACTATAAATTGATTCAATTTTTAAAAGATGGTGAGGTAGAACTGTATGATTTGGCCAATGATCCGCTGGAAACAGAAAATGTTGCAGATCAGATGCATGGTAAACGTCAAGAGCTTGTGGATGAATTGGTAGAGTGGCGGAAAAGCAATAAGGTTCCCCTTCCTCCAAATTCCACTTTAGAATATTAATTAGGTAATGATCACAAACCATACATGGTAAATGAATTCTAGAAGAAATTTCATAAAGTCTGCGGGGCTGAGCTCATTGTTACTAGGCACAAATACCGGACTCTCACTAGGCAACACTGTGGGAAAAAAAGTATCAGGCTCAGGAAGTGTACCTGGCCAAGCGATTTCTGTAAGGGAATTTATGGTGGAAGGGCCACTTTTTTGTCCATATCATAGCGTTGGTGCCGGTGTTCCTAAGGGAGGCTGTCAACAATACTACCATGATAGGCCTTTTGTGCACAATCCATTTACCCTGCCTGCTTCAGGAATGTCCGGCTCTCCGGTGATCATGGACGTTACTGGTAGGTTTTTCGGATTCAAAAACACCGTTGGTTTTCAAGCTTCAGAGTTTGAATTTGATGGAAGGAATACCCTTAAAGTACATATTCCGGCTGGACAGGAGTTGTTTGTGGACGAATCAGGTAACAGTGATTTGGCTTGGAAAGCGTATAATAAAGAAATGATGGAGCGACTTTCCTTTAGGTCTCCAGCCTTTATTCCTGGATTTTGGAAAGACTTGGAGTATTGTACATGGGTGGAGCAAAAATACCTGGCTCAAGAGCGAAAAGGTCAATTCCGTAACCTCAATGCTGATTTTGTAAAGAATTATCTAAAGAAAGTAAGAGAACTGGGCTACCCCACCGGTAAGTTTACCCTAGATCATGGCTGGGCCAGGTTTCCAGACGGCGATGTTGATTCCGGGTTTGGTAGTTGGCAGCCGGACAAAACGTTGTTTCCCGATTTTGAGCGCATCATTGACCATATCGCTTCAGCAGGATTTACCCCCGGTATCTGGGTAGGCTTCCCTAAAATCCAGATGAATAGTACTGCTGCAAAAATATACCCTAACTTATTGGGAAATTGGGGAGCCGAAAGCAGTAGCTATGATCCATCAGAGGTAAGGTACCTTAATCCGTACGCCAACATATACGATTATGCACATGAGGTTTTTGCTCCCTTGATCAAAACGGGTATAAGAAAACTGAAGATAGACATGTCTTATAATACCAAATCGGACATGTTATTGATCCATAGGGAGATGTACCGGGCTATTAAGGACATTGACCAGACGGTGGAAGTAGAAACTCATGTGCCTGATATATTCTTTGCTCCATATACTGATGTGATTCGTACCAACGATATTTGGTTAGACGACCGTTACGATTGGCCATGCAGGGTGGAGACACATTATGAGGTAGCATTCAAATCTGCACCGTCAAAACTCATTAACTTGGATCATATCGGAGGCAATGACTCGGGGGTGATAACGGAGGAAAAATACCTGAAGCACCTGGCCATGTATGAAGGGAAGAGGGGTTACCCATTGGTATCCATCCTTCCGCATCATATAAGTCAAAAATGTGCGGATAGGACGGGGGATTATTTATGGCAATATGCCCATGGGAAAAAACTGGTTACTTCTGATTTCTATTTGGATGAAAGAAAATAGGTAGACTTATGAAAACGTTGAAATTGATTGTGGGATTATTGGGGATTTATCTACTCCCAGCTCTTGCAAGCGGACAGGAATATACTTCCCCGCCTAATGTGATCCTTATCGTCTCAGACGACCACGGAAAGGATGCACTGGGGGCTTATGGTAATTCCGTGGTAAAAACCCCGGCATTGGACCATCTGGCCGCAGAGGGAGTGAAATATACAAATGCCTACTGCACTAGTGCCAGTTGTGCAGCCAGTAGATCCGTGATCCTTACGGGGATGTACGGTCACGCTACTGGTTCATATGGGCATACGCATGATTATCATCACTTCAGTACCTATGATTCGGTAAGGTCATTACCGGTGATTTTGCGAGATCATGGTTACAGAACAGCAAGAGTGGGAAAATATCATTTGGCCCCAGAGCAGGTATATGACTTTGACGTAGTGCTGGATGCCGATGAGAGGAGCACAGTGGAAATGGCCGAACAGAGCAAGGAGATTATAGAAGGTGAAGCTCCCTTTTTTCTTTATTTCTGCCCGGGTGATCCCCATCGTGGTAGTCCGTTTAAACCAGAAAAATGGGATGATCCCAATAGCTTTGGAAATAGACCCGAAGGGTACCCCGGCGTTGAACCTATAGCCTATCAGCCGGAGAGGGTAAAGGTTCCGGATTTTTTGCCCGATACTAAAATAGTCAGGGAGGAATTGGCCGAGTATTATAAGAGCGTATCCCGTATGGACCAAGGAATCGGTAAGTTGATGGAATATCTAGAACAGTCTGGAAAAAAACAACAGACCATCGTCATTTATATTTCAGATAATGGGATCGCTTTTCCAGGTGCCAAGACCACATTATACCAAGCAGGGATACAGCTTCCGTGCATTGTGTATGCACCAGGTGTTTCAAAAAAGGAAACTACCAGCCGTTCTCCTATTTCGTGGGTCGATCTATGTCCTACCATATTGGATTTAGTGGGGATTTCCGTTGAGGAAGACCAGTTTCATGGCCGGTCATTTAAACAGACGATTAGTGATCCTCAGAAGTATATTGAAAAAAGTGTGTATGCCTCTCATACATTTCACGAAATCACTATGTACTATCCCATGAGATCAGTGATAGAAGGAGATATGAAACTTATATGGAACATTGCCTATCAACTGCCTTATCCCTTTGCCTCTGACCTATGGTGGTCTTCCAGTTGGCAGGAGGCCGAAAGGGGGAGTCAAATGACTTTTGGCCCTAGGCTTAGGGATAAATATATCCATAGGGATGAATTTGAACTCTATGATCTTAGCACAGACCCCTTGGAATTAAATAATCTGGTGGATAAAGTAGGGTATCATGAAATACTCAAACAGCTGAAAAATAACATCAAGACTTTTCAATCACAGACAAGGGACCCTTGGATGATAATGTGGGATCACGGTACCGCTATTCAAGGTAGCGGGGTAGGGCTATGAATTCACTATCAAGAAAAGTCAAGGTGGTTAATTGTTATGTACTATTAGGAACATAAAATAAACGTGGAGAAACACCCTAAGGCCTTTGATTGTAGAACTTTGGTCTATTAAACTCAAAATAATAGTAAAATGATCAAGAAAATACAGCCTCTTCTAGTGGCCTTGTTTATGGTGGCCTTATCAGTAAATGGCCAGCAAGACAAAACTCCCAAAAAACCCAACATCATTTATATCCTTGCAGACGATTTGGGTTATGGGGATTTAGGGTGTTATGGACAAGACAAGATACTCACTCCCAACTTGGATGACATGGCGGCATCAGGAGTCAAGTTTACCCAACATTATGCTGGACAAACCGTGTGTTCCCCGTCACGGTGTTCTCTGATGACAGGCAAGCACATGGGGAATGCTTCCGTAAAACGGAATGGGCAACTAATGGATTCCAATGATGTGACCGTAGCAGAACTCCTAAAGGAAGCTGGCTATACCACCGGGGCGATTGGAAAATGGGGGCTCTCCAATGGGCCATTACAAACCAATAGTGCCAACCAAAAGGGATTTGACCACTGGTTTGGCTATGATAATCAAGGGTTTGCCCATTTTTATTATCCAGAATATATGTGGCGGAACCATACCAAAGTCAACTATCCCGAAAACGTATCTATAAGAGATGCATCAGGAGCGTACCTACAAGGTAGAGGGACCTATTCCCATGATGAATTTACGAAAGAGGCGCTTTGGTTTATTGAAGAAAACAAAGACAATCCCTTTTTCCTCTATTTGCCATATACTATTCCTCATGCTGAATTGACGGTTCCCGAGGATTCCTTAGAGCCATATTCATCTCTTGGATGGCCTGAGCGCAAGAAAAAAGAAGGTGGAGGAGGGGGGACTCCTGGCGATGAAGGCTATGGCAGCCAATATGACGGCGGCTATTGTGCCCAAGACAATCCCAATGCCACCTATGCGGCCATGATTTCAAGAATGGATCGAGATATTGGAAAAATCAGAGCGCTGATATCCCAGTTGGGATTGGACGAGAATACCATTATCATGTTTGCCAGCGACAATGGCCCTGATGAAGCGGGAGGCAACGACCTAGATTTTTTTAACAGTACGGCTGGACTTCGAGGACGCAAAAGAGATATTTATGAGGGAGGAATACGGTCTCCATTTATAGTGGAGTGGAAAGGAAGCATCCCATCTGGGACCGTTAACAATATGCCATCTGCTTTTTGGGATTTTTTACCCACTGCTTGTGATTTAGCAGGAGTCACTATTCCGGAATATACAGATGGGGTTAGTTTATTACCGACACTTTTGGGAAAGAAAAAACAGCAAAAA
Source organism: Echinicola strongylocentroti (assembly GCF_003260975.1). Classification (NCBI taxonomy): domain Bacteria; kingdom Pseudomonadati; phylum Bacteroidota; class Cytophagia; order Cytophagales; family Cyclobacteriaceae; genus Echinicola; species Echinicola strongylocentroti. Next base: position 6,029,204 of record NZ_CP030041.1, read on the forward strand.
AAGCACGATTACCTTTATTGGGAATGGGGAACGGTCCAAGCGGTCAGGGTGGACAATTGGAAGCTTCATTATATCAATTCAACCAAAAATGACAGTAAACCTATTTATGAGCTATACGATCTGGATAAGGATCCTTTCGAAATCAATAATGTCGCCCAATCACATCCCCAATTGATCAATAAGCTCAAGAAATATTTTGCCGATGCTACCCAAACAAGATAAAATGAACAGGGTAGCCATTAACGGTTTCCTACTGCTATATGCCTTTTTTTTGGTAGCTACTACCAATGGCCAATCAAGAATTTCAATCAATAACGACTGGAAATTCAAGCTTGGCGATCATCCTGAGGTACTTGAAAGAGATTTTAGGCCTGCTGGATGGAGGACATTGGACGTACCTCATGACTGGAGCATAGAGGGAGAGTATGATAAGGATGCACCCATGGGCGGAAGAGGAGGATACCTTCCCTCGGGAATAGGCTGGTATTATAAAGAGATTCCAGTTGCTGCCTCATGGAAAGGTAAAATGGTGAGCATCGAATTTGACGGTGTGTTTATGAACAGCACTGTATGGGTAAATGGAGACAGTTTAGGTACCAGACCATATGGATGGATTTCTTTTGATTATGATGTAAGTGGGAAGGTGGTCCAGGATTCTGTGTTGAGAGTAGCTGTGAGGGTGGATAATACTCCCCAGCCTGCAGCACGATGGTATACAGGAAGTGGGATTTATGCCAATACTTGGTTAAGGGTGACCGACCTCATTCATACGGAGGAAAGGGAGACTTTTGTCCGTACGGAAGACAACATCGTCAAGACCAGTGGTACAATCAGGAATGCAGGTTCATCTTCGGAAGGGCTTACTGCGACAATGGCTATTTTGGACAAGGAAGGAAAAACAGTTTCCAGTATAGGTAAAAAATATCACTTACCTGCTGGTGGGGAAGTGGCGTTCAATGAAGAAATAGAAGTGCCTGAGGTAAAAAAATGGTCACCGGGAGCCCCGTACCTTTACCGCCAAGTCATTACACTTGCCAAAGGTAAAAAAGTGTATCATCAAGATACTGTAACGTTTGGGTTTAGAGAAGTGGAATGGAAGCCCAAATCTGGTGTTTGGATCAATGGAGAACATATTAAATTACGGGGTGTCTGTAACCATCAAGATGCGGGAGCTTTCGGAGCCGCTGTACCCGACAAGATCCTTCGCTATAGAATTCAGCAGTTAAAAGATATGGGGGTAAATGCCATTAGGACAGCCCATAACCCCCAGACTCCCCAATTTTATGAAATGTGTGATGAAATGGGGATGTTGGTAATGGACGAGATTTTTGATGGATGGGAGCAAAAAGCCGATAATGATTATGGCGCCAGGTTTTTTGACGATTGGTGGGAACGTGATCTTACGGATTGGGTAAAGCGAGACCGCAACCATCCCAGTATTATCCTATATAGCATAGGTAATGAGACTCACGGGGATATCGCCAAGAGCATGGTAAGCAAATGTCATCAGCTGGATCCCAGCCGACCAGTAACGTCAGGCCATTCTGCATCCGAGTATATGGATGTTTTTGGAGTCAATGGAGCCAGTGAAAAAAAAGGATGGTTGCAATCGATGCCTACAGACCGGGTGTTTGTCGGGACAGAAAACACCCATACCTGGCAGGTGAGAGGCTTTTACCGAACCAAGACTTGGTATAGGGATGGATACCCCAACCAACGTCAACAACCCTACTATTATCCTGATCTGACAGAAAATGAGTTGTTTACCTATGATTGGGCTGATGCTTCGGCCAAGACCCATTACAAACAGGTGTTCAATTCCAGCTATGATAATGCCATGGTACGATTGACTTCTAGGCAGAGTATTGAATTGTTACGGGATACTCCCCATTACGCAGGCACTTTTAGGTGGACTGGGCATGATTATATTGGAGAAGCGACTTATGTCCATGGAGGGTGGCCGTTCAGGGCCTTTATGGGAGGAGCAATAGACTTGGCCAATTTCGAAAAAGATCTCTATTATCTTTATAAAAGCCAATGGACTACGGATCCAATGGTCCATATCCTTCCCCATTGGACACACCCTACACTGAAAAGAGGAGCACTGGTACCGGTTTGGGTGTATTCCAATTGTGATGAGGTAGAGTTAGTGGTAAATGGTAAGTCTTTGGGTAAGAAATCACCGGGAGAAAGCTGGGATAAGATGCAATGTGAATGGATGGTGCCTTATGAACCGGGAACTATCCAGGCCATAGGTTATATGGCAGGAAAAGAGACAGTGAATGAAGTGATTGCTTCTGCTGATCCTCCATCACAAATATCACTGAGCGTAGACGGCAAAGCCTTACAATCCAAAAAGGGTGACATCGCCCAAGTTCGCGTGAGCAGTGAGGATAGAAATGGAGAATTTTATCCGTATGGTGAAAACAGGACCTACTTCACCGTCCTCGGGCCAGGAAGGATCAAAGCGCTGGACAATGGCAGCCCAGTGGACACGGAAAGCCATGTAGGTACAGATAACCGCACAGCCTTTTTTGGTTTGACGCGGGCCTACATAGCATCCACATCTGCTTATGGGGATATTTCCTTGGTAGCTGCTTCGATATTAGGAGAGAAACAACAAATAACTTCCAGGGAAGTCAGTATTGATGTGGCTATTTTGGGACTAAGAGGTGAAGTCCATGCTCCAGAGGTGAAGGTATACTATACCACAGATGGCAGGGAGCCTAACCTAGGAAGTAGTGCATATGACAATCCTTTTGAAGTAGCCCCTGGCACTATTGTGCGGGCATTGGTTACGCTGGATGGTATCCCTGCCCAAAGGCTGGAAGAAGAATTTGGTACTGGAGCAGGGATGGTCTGGGATGCGAAGACTTCAGCCAAAAAACTAGCTGGAGACCAAGCTGAAGACGCCAGTTACGTACAGGCAATCGTCTCCAGCGATGGACAAGGTTATAATGGCAAAGGCTATGTGGATTTTGGAAGAAATGCGGGTGGCTATGTGGAGTGGTACCAGGAAAACGATGGAAGTGATGGCGAGTTTGTACTAGAGTTAAGGTACAGTGCTTCCCCTAAGGTCAGGGATCAATACAGAGTGAGGCTGATGATCAATGGAAAAGAGCAAAACATCATCCTGCCTGCCACGAAAAACTATCGGAAAGATTGGGTAGTGAAAAATATCCGTGTAGATCTAAAAGCAGGAGCCAATAACATCCGCATAATGCCCATGGATGATGATGGATTTGCTATTGATCAACTTAAAATAAACTAAATAAAGAGTTCCTTAAACCTGAATTATGCATTAGCTTAATTGACTATCCGTGATAGTACACGTGATGAAACCATTATTAAAGGATGGTTACCTGCAAAATTCAGGAGACTCATTTTACTTATCTATTACGATTCCTAATGCATAAACCGTGTTAAAATCATGAGCAGATGAAAAAAGTACTATTGATTTGGGCGTTTGGTCTAGCTGGATTGGCGGGCTGTTCTTCCTCTACTACGCAAGATAAAACAGATCGAAAGCCAAATATATTGTGGATTTTTGTAGAGGATCTATCTCCATTTTTAGGGTGTTATGGCGATACGATTAATGATGGTCATACACCTATTATCGATGGTTTGACTTCGAATGGTGTGCTTTTCGAACGGGCCTATGCTACTGCCCCCGTATGTTCAGCTAGCCGTTCAGCTGTAATTACAGGGAAAATGCAGACCACCTTGGGAGTGCACCATCATCGGTCCAGCCGTACAGATGAAGGAAATGTGGTACCGGATAGTTTGAGGATTTACCTACCGGAAGAGGTAGAGACCATTCCTGAAATGATGAAGGAGGCAGGTTACTTTACCTTTAACAGCGGCAAAGATGACTATAATTTCCATTACGATCGCCTGGATTTGTATGATGTAGGAACGGCCTCAGATTATATCACCGGAATGAACGGGTGGCAGGGAAATAAGGCTGAGCATGCCCTGTCCATTACCAAGGATACTTGGACTGCCAGAAGTTCAAAGGAACAACCTTGGTTTGGGCAGATTGAATTGAAAGGAGGAAAGGCCGGAAATCAGTATGTAAGAGAAGGCGAACTACTTGCAGATGACGAGCTGCCCTTACCTCCTTACTTTCCGGATGTCCCTTCCCACAGAGAGGCTTGGACCACTCACTTTAATGCAAATCGTGGCACCGATGTCAGAGTAGAAGAGATACTCAAACAGCTGAAAGAGGATGGAGAATTGGAGCATACAGTAATCTTTTTCTTTTCGGACCACGGAAGCAATACTTCACTGAGGCATAAACAATTTTGCTACGAGGGGGGGATGAAAGTGCCATTGATCATCAGTGGGGACCATCCCTTCATTCAAAAGGGAACTAGAAACAGTGACTTGGTTTCCCTATTGGATGTGGCAGCGACCACACTGGAAATGGGAGGAGTTGAACGTCCTGAATATTTTGATGGACAGTCGCTCTTTTCGGAGGATTATCATGCTAGGGATTATGTGATTGGGGCGAGAGACCGATGTGATTTTACTATAGATAGGATCAGGACGGTTCGCACGGAGGACTTCCGGTACATTAGGAATTTTTTTCCGGAAAGATCCATGATGCAGCCAGGGTATAGGGACAATAAGCCCGTTGTCAAGGATTTGAAAGCATTGCACAAAGAAGGGAAGCTAACACCTTACCAAGACCAATTTTGGTTTGGGGATAGGCCCAAGGAGGAATTATACCTATTGAAAGATGATCCCCACCAAATCAACAACTTGGCCGGAGATCCCCAATACCAACAGGTATTGGAAGAGCATCGAGAGATACTGGAAAATTGGATAAAAGATACCAACGACCAAGGGCAATATCCTGAGGATCCTCGTCAACTGAAAGCTGTGTATGACTTATGGAAAGATCGTCCCCAATTTAAAGGACAAGACGTCAATCCCGAGTACAGACAGTTTTTAGGGAAATAAGATCGATGTTTTCCATATATGGTTATTTAAATGATTAGAACATGAAATATTTACTATTTACTTCATTACTTCTTTGGTATATGACCTGTAGCGCAGGTGCCAAAGAAAAGCAACCCAATATTATCATTCTTTTTGTCGATGATTATGGCTGGTCCCATGTAGGGTACCGAAATGCCACTTACCATACCCCGAACCTTGCCCAACTTAAACGTGAGGGAATGGAATTTACAAGAGCCTATGTGCCCACTCCCACATGTAGCCCCAGTAGAGCTTCCTTACTTACTGGAAAGGAAGCTATTAGGATGGAGATGCCCCGTCATATTCCCCATGAACATCCTGACGGATCCAATTCTTCCAAATACAGTTATTGGGAAACCGACCCATCTCATACTCCTTCGATAAACTGGTTGCCATTGGAAGAAGTTACCTATGCTGAAAGCCTGGCGAACGGTGGGTATACCAATTATTTTATTGGTAAGTGGCATTTGGGACACGAACCATACCATCCCATTCACCAGGGATTTGATGACCAGTTCGGTACAAGTAACTTTGGCCATCCCAGAAGTTATTATCCGCCTTATTTTAACAACTCCGATGTTCTGAAAGATACGCCATCCGATAAATACCTAACTGATAACCTGACTGATAGGGCAGTCGAATTTTTGGAAAATTACGATAAGACGAAGCCCTTCCAACTTTCGTTCTGGTACTATAACGTACATGGACCACATGAAGGGCCCAAGGAGTTGGTAGGCAAGTACCTTGATAGAGGGATGCCCAAGGCGGAAGCCAATTATGCGGCTATGGTCGAGGCCATGGATACCTCTGTGGGAAGAATCAAAGAAGCTGTCGAAAAAAACGGGTTGGCCGAAAATACGATCATCTTTCTGATATCTGATCAGGGAGGGCTTTTTTCCAATGCCCCCCTGAGCGGAGGAAAACGTGGCGGAAACACCTTGGGTGAAGGCGGTGCCCGGGTTCCTTTTATCGTGTGGTATCCCGAAATGATCGAAGCCGGCTCTGTTTTTACTGATCCGATTCAGACGATAGATGTGTATCCTACGCTTATGGATATAGCTGGACTTAAGGGCAATGACAACAAAGATATCAACGGCATTAGCCTTTTACCTGCTTTGAAGGGAGAGTCCCTTCCCAAGAGGAACTTGTATTTTTATAGGGCCTATGAAGATCAATATGCTGCGATTATAAGGGGACCATGGAAACTAAAAAAATACCGTAGCGGAAAGGTAGAGCTGTATAATATCGATGAAGATATTAGCGAGACCCATGATCTGGTGGAATCAGAAAAGAAAATGACCAGAGCACTGGCAAATAGCCTAGCTGAATGGGAAAAAGAAGCGGTTCCTTTCAAATGATAGCACAATGAAAACTTTCCAGAATACTTTCCTAAGGCTGGGGTTGGTAATAGGTACTGGTCTCATAGTGGCTTCCTGTTCTTCATCCAAGGAAAGTGAACAAGATCCCCGTCCCAATATCATTTGGCTTATGGCCGAAGATATCAGCACCGATTTAGAATGCTATGGCACCGCAGGAGTCCAAACACCCCATTTAAATTGGCTAGCCGAAAATGGTACCAAATTTGAAAATGCGTACGTGACCAATTCGATATGTTCACCCAGTAGATCTGCGATGATGGTGGGTGTACACCAAAATCAGACCAATACCCAGCACCACAGGAGCAATCGTAATATTCCACTGGATACTGCTTATAAGCCATTTACGTATTGGCTGCGAAAGGCAGGTTATACCACCGTTTTAGGGCATCATGGAGTGATGGATAAGGGGCGCAAGACCGATGTGAACTTTAAACATACACCTACTGGTGAGTGGGATGGTACGGAGGATTTTGGATTATTTGATAATCTAGATACGATTCGTTCAAGTGAGCAGCCATTTTTTGCCCAAATTCAATTGAAGGCAACCCACAGGGGGGATTGGTGGGACGATGTGAGAGAAAGATCTTCTGACCCTGTGGATCCAGAAAAGGTAGAGTTGCCCCCATATATGGCCGATGACCCGGTGATCCGTTTGGACTGGGCCAAGTACTTGGATCAAATGGAATATATCGATAACGAAGTGGGGATGATCATGGAAGAGTTGGAACAAAAAGGCCTGGCAGATAATACCATCATTATCTTTATCGGTGATAATGGAAGGTGTAACATACGCGGAAAAGGGTATTTATTCGAAGCAGGGGTACATATTCCGTTGATTATTTATGACCCCAGAAAGAAAGGCCAAAAAGTAAACCATCAATTGGTAAGTGCGACGGATATCACGGCTACTGTTTTGGAATATGCAGGGGCCAATCTTCCTGAATACCTGACGGGTACGCCGATTTTTAAGGAGGGGAGTGGTCGCTCCCAAGTTTATTCATCGCGTGATTTGTGGGATGAGGTGATGGAAAAATCCCGCGCTGTAACCACCGATCGATGGAAATATATACGACATGACAAGCCTGAGCTGCCTTATGAAGTGGGACAGGCTTATCTGGAATTTTATCGGCCAGCAGTACACGTGATGAGGCGACTTTATGACCATGATTCACTGTCTCCTTCCCAAGCCTATTTCTTTGGGGATGCTAAACCGACAGAGGAATTGTATGATTTGAAAAATGATCCTTTAGAGCTAAATAACCTTGCCTTAAGCCCCGAGTACAGGACGATAAAAAAACAGCTGCGGGAGGAATTGAATACTATTGAAAAGCGGTTTTCTACGACGGGGCCGCTAGAAATAGAACATCCAGGAGCTGTGGATGTATTAAAATGGCTTAAAGAAGAAAAACCATCTGTGTATAAACAGATACAAGAAGGAAAGGAAGTAGGTTATAAAAAATACGCTGCCCAATATAAGAAACACCTGAATGAATAGGGGGGAAATTGAACCAGGGTTAAATGCTGTTTGGTTAAGGGGATTTCTGCCACTGGAGGAAAGGATATGGTTACTCTTTGTCCTGCACCAAAAAAGTAACAAAGATAAAGGGGGAGAACTGTAGGAAATTGCCCCGGATACCAAGACATCGGAAAAAGTAAGGTAAAGTAGCTAACTTATTTGATAACTACATTAGGTACATAAGGCACAATAGGGAAAGTGTCCAAAAAACATTGCCCTCACCCAGGCTGAAAGCCTAGTTCAACACCTCCATCTAGCCATACCAAATCCCACGATATATAAACCTCAGTTCGATTATAAAACCGTTTCCGTACAGTGGTCGGAACATGCACTGCGAGGCTTAGGGGGAGATTTGAGGGGTGGAAGCCGTGGCAGTCTTCTGCCACACCCTTTTCCAACCCACATCCTCCTAAAAAGGGCCTGCCTGGGCAGACAGGTTCGCAATGACGCTTTTAATTCTAAAAATAAGTCGAGCTCAGGTTGATAGATTGTATGAACTGGGTAAGACTGACGGCTATGGGCCGCTAGACAGGTTCACTATCCGCCGCGGTGGATGCTTCTATCTCCAAACAACCTGATTTTCTTGCAGTTTCAAACCTTCCCGATAGCTGGGAACAGGCGATAACGATTCCTATTGCATAAATCGTGATAAAAGGCGGAGGAAATCATTTTCCACCGCCTTTTTACTCGGATGATATTTATTGGGATTAGATGTCCTCTGGGCAATCTGGAATAGCGTCTTCCCTTCGTAATTCCCAATTGTCTAACAAATCAAACCCTTCCGCAGTGATGTTTTTGACATCTATCTTGAAATCTCCATCAGCAGGGTTTTCGCCATAAGCGGAATTGAGGACAGGGCAAATGGAAGGCCCCGTATGGATGGGCTTGCTTTCGTAAGGCATTTCTACGAGTGAAACTTGATCTCTCAGTTCGCAGGGCATGAACTCGAAATGCTTTGACTTCAACTGGGTGGTTTCTCCATATACGGCATGTACGTTCTCGATGGTACTAGTGCTATCGAATGTTCCGGGTTCTATGTCCAGATGTAATTGGCTTTTGGCCACATAGCCAGCACCTAGCCTAATACCGATCCCACAATTTACCGCAGTTACATTTTTAATATCAAATCGGCCATTCTTAATGGAATGTGGGGAAATCATTACTGCAGCATTGCCATTTTCACAGGTGATGTTTTTTCCTTCTATGTCAAATAGACCGCCGATTTGAAGTTCGTTCATCAATTTATATCCCGTTTCGAGACGTAAGGTCACCCCACCATCTCCATAGATGTTCTTGAATTTTATGTTTTGGCCAGCCTGCATTTGGACCAGTCCATAACCATAGGCAGAATTGAAAGTGCTACCGTTCTTTACCATGCCATTTTTTGGGTAAAAATAATTTCCTTCATAATCCGCAAACCCAAAAGTGACAGCACTGAATTTGGTTAGATTGTCAAGTACATCGAAGTTGGCAAGGTAAAATTGGTCGACATTGTTAAATTGAAAGCCTCTAATATTCCCATTAGTTACAGCTCTCATGTCGATGGTAAACCTGCCGTTTACGCCAACTATACTGACATTTTCTACTACTGGCGAGTTACTTCCCATATAAAAAACCGAGTAATTTTTATCATCTGGTCGTTCTACGGGAATAATGACGGTTTCTCCCTCAATTTCAATATGGATATTGGAAGCCAAATGGACTTGGCCGAGGTGAAATGTGCCTTCCGGAATATAGATAGTTCCTCCGTCATGATCGGATGAGAGCTCAGCAATGGCTTGTGTAAGAAAGGGAGTGTCATCTTCTTCATCACTTCCGTTTGCTCCATAATCATCTACCAAGTTTACCCGAATTCCTACGTCACGATTGACATATTCATCAATTTCACTCATTCCTGTGGGAGTGTCTACAATACAACTGCCCAAAATAAGACTGGACAATACACATGGAATTAAATTTTTTAACTTTAGCATACAAACTTTAGGGTTATGTTAATTGATTTATTTATGTTGGAAAGTTGATGATACTTCGTTTGTATGTTGTTTTTTGTAGTTATTTTATTGTATTCTTTGGTAAATATGTTGGGTATCAAAGGATTTTAATGGTCAATAGTGAGGTGATTCTTTCTGACTTATATAGAAACTTATTGGATTTACCAATTGACACCAAACTGATGATGCCTATGTGAATACTAATGGGTGAGATGCTTGTGTGCTACTAGGGTTGTTTGAACCCTGATGCTAAGACATCGAAAAAGAATTATGTATAGTAGCTAACTTATTTGAAAACGACATTAGGCACATAGGAGGGCCAGGGAAATCGCTTTTAACCCTATGAAGTTATTTGATTCAGGCAAAAAGAGTCAGACCGAGCGGAGTCGAGGTCCAACGTCTAGCCTTAGACTCTACCTGGAGGATAGACAGGTCCGCTCAGGCTGACACCTCTTTACTAATAGTTTAAAAGCGATTTCCCTGGTGTTAATTACTTTGGATGGTCCACGTCTGTTTGGGTAATAGACTGGTAATAGTCTATTTACAGTGGAATTTACGTTTAGGTACATGTAATTTATTATGACATACAGCTTAAAAAGTTTAGAAGGCCAATTTTGCATGAAATAACCTTGTAATTATGTGTATGAAATTTCAGAGATCTATTATTGGCCTATTGATAACTACCTTGATGTTTGGGCTGAACTTCACGGGGCAAGCGACATCTTTCGGTGTTGAAAACATTATAAATTTTGATACTAGTATTGCTGATGATGCCACACCGACGGTTTTGGAGCAGGTTCTTAATAACCAAGCTGCGGATGAGATTAAATTTGAACCTGGTACCTACCATTTTTATCCAGATAAAGGGTTGGAGAAGTTCTGCAGGATCAGTAATCATAATGACGTGTTTGTGGCAACGGCATTTCCTATAATAGATCGCAAAGACTTGGTGATTGACGGTCAAGGAGCCACGTTTATTTTTCATGGTAAAATGATTCCCTTTATTATTGAAGGTAGCAAAAACATCCAAATCAAAAACGTAACGATAGACTGGGCCATGCCCTTTCACAGTGAGGGGACGGTAATAGCCAATGATACTGAAGCAGGGACATTTGATCTTCACATATCCGCTGAATATCCTTATGAGATTAGAAACAAGCAATTGGTCTTCATCAAGGAATATTATGAGCATACCATTGGCCAGTCCATTCTCTATGATCGCGATCGCAAGGCGATCATGTTCGACACGGAGTCTTATACCCCCGTGACAACTAAAAAGAAGAATGCCCAACTATATGCTGTAGACAATATCCACTATAGGTATACAATGGACAAAAGGGCTCCAGGTATCAGGGACATAGGCGTGGAGAGCCGTGTTTGGGTGGAGCAGTTGAAGCCAGGGGTAGTAAGGGTTCATGATCATGGCAAAAAGATGCCACCTGTAGGGATGGTTTTGGCCATGAAGGGTGAGCAAGGAGAAAACCGAATCGCACCTGCAATTCGACTGTTGGATAGCGAAAATCTCCAACTTGCAGATGTAACCGTCCATCATGCTGGAGGAATGGGGCTAATCGCTGAGAACAGTGAGAACATTGACATAACCCGAATGGTAGTTAGCCCATCAGGAAACAGGGTGGTATCCACGACCGCAGATGCTACCCATTTTGTGGGCTGTCGAGGATTGATAAAACTATCCGATTGCACCTTTGAAGGGCAGCTGGATGATGCTGCAAATATCCATGGCACTTATCAGGAGGTGGTAGAAAAGATCGGTGAGAGCAAGCTGGGCGTGAGAATGGGACATTATCAGCAGCAAGGCTTTGTTATTGGAAAACCAGGCGACAGAATAGGGCTTGTACGGCTTTCGGAATCTTTTTTTCCTACCAATTATGTGACGCTAAAAAAAGTTGAGATCCGAAATGGAAGGTATCAAATTTTAACATTTGAGGAAGCATTGCCCGATGAAATTATTCCTGGTGACCTTATCGAAAACAGTGATGCTTATCCGGAATTGATAGTAGAGCACTCTACCATCCGAGGAAATAGGGCAAGAGGGTTGTTGCTATCTACACCTAAGCCTATCAAGGTCATCGATAATTATTTCCACACTGAAATGGAAGCCTTGTTGGTTCCTGTGGAAAGTGGCCATTGGTATGAGGCGGGTAGTGCCAGGGACTTATTGATAAAAAACAACGTGTTTGAAAACTGTGTTCATAGTGGACAAAATAGGGGGGTAATTCGTTTTATTATTGACGATGATGAGAAACATACCGCTTTTGAAAACATCCGCATTATTGGAAATACTTTTGAGCAGTTTGATAACTTGATTTTGGAAATCAACAATGTAGATGGATTGGAGTTCATGGACAATGAAATTACCCATTCAAGTGAATTTCCAATGCTGTTTCCTGAAAATCCCGCTGTAAAAATAAACAGCTCGAAGAACATAAGGTTTTTTGATAATACCTATAATGGAAAAGCCAAGCAATTGATCAAAAACACAGATGCCTCGCAGGATATCCTGTTCAAATAGACTAAAAGAATTAATAATCCCTATTTCCTATTGTTGTTTATCCTCAATGTTCCCTTTTGGGTTCATTGAGGATTATTTTTTAAAAACGCTTTAACGATGAGAATCTGAAGATTAATATACCTAGAGATACAAAGTTTTTACGAAAAAAGACAGCTGGTTTTAAAAGAAATGCTGAATTTTAGATTCTGCCATCTTGGCGACTAATAGAACTTATTTACACCCAAAATAATCTACTATCATGATGTTCCATCTAATGGAAAGGAAATATTGCTGCCTAAAGTGCCTCTATGGGATTATATTTTTTTCTTTTTTGGTGGGAAGTGTCAGGGCTAATAATTCTTCAATTTATCCCAGAGAACGGATAACTATAGCCAACGGACTTGCTCATAATGGAGTGACTTCTTTGTTACAGGATAAGTTTGGGTATTATTGGATCGGTACATACGATGGGTTGAACAGGTATGATGGAGCCGGTTTTAAAACCTATAGGAATACCTCAGAGCGGAGTTATTTGTTGAGCAATAGAATTCGGACATTGGAAGAGGATGATGAGGGGCGTATATGGATTGGGACTGACGAAGGGATTGCTATATACGATCAAGAGAAGCAATTGTTTTCCACCTTATACAGCCACCAAAACAACAGCAATCATCATAAAGGCCCGATAATCCGAGATTTGTTAGTGGATAAGAATAACAAACGGATCATTGCGGCAACAGAGGAATTTGGGGTCTTGTTGTTTGATGCGGATTTATCTTTCTTAGGTGAATTTACTCCAGATAATTTAAAAGATATTGACGGGTTCATTATTTACAATGTCGTAAAATACCACGACGACAAGTACTTGATAGCTACTACCGAAGGGGTGTATACTTTTCATGGTTCATCTGGGGAGTTTGTAAAGATCTCTTTGCCTCTTATCGATGCTGCTACCTATATTCTCCAACTTTCTGAAGGAAGGTTTGCAATAACTACCAGCACAGGAGTTAGAGTAATTGAAAATCGTAAGGAAAATTGGGAATTGGTAGCTTCATTTTTAGCCTCCGAAAATTTCAATTGCGTCGAAATTGATAAAAGAGGCCGAATGTGGTTAGGTACCGTAAACCAGGGGATCCGCCGGGTAGACAACCTACAGGAAGTTTTGGAAGGAGAAGAGCCGGCAGTCGTGTCAGAAGAGGGAGAGCAGGGATTTATTCGGACCAGTGGAATTTACAATACCAAAAATAATGGGATTTGGGTGACGACCTTTAATCATGGTTTATTAAGATTTGACTTGTATCCAAATTCATTTCACCAGGTTCCCAGACAACATAATTCCGTCGAACGGCTGCATACGAATGAAGTGCCTAATATCGCACCTTTAAGTCCCAACAGTGCATTTATGACTGCGCATCATGGAGGAAAGATATTATTTGATTTTAGCCAGCAACAATTTAGGGAACTGCCAGCCACAATGCCAGCGTCTATTCAGGATGATATTACGGGAGTATACAGTGATGAGCATGGTGCCGTTTGGTTCAAGAATAGGAATAATGAAATTACTGTGTTACGGGCAGATGGTACTTATGATCCTGCTCCGGTAATAGAGGAGATGCCAAGAGGCTTACGATTGGTAACTATGTGTGAAGATGGGGATGGGAATATATGGGTAGCGAATACAAAGGATTTTTACCGACTACAGTTGGATGGGGAAAGAAAGATCAAAGCTGTTCACAAGGTTACGGATCATTCTTTCTTTAAAAGCAAACCTATATATAAAATCAGGACACTGTATTATGACTCGGTCTATGATTATATGTGGGTAGGGACCGATACTGATGGGCTTTTCCGCATGAAGTTAGGTACATCCGAAGATCTTGACAGTGTGCAGGTGGACCAGTTTGTAAGTGATCCAAGTGATTTATTATCATTGCCCAGTAATTTTGTTTCAGCGATAGTTCGTCTTCCCAATGGAGAACTTTTTTTGGGAACCGAACGGGGAGGGATATGCAAAGTAAGAAATAGTGAAAAAGATAGCGTACAGTTCATCAATTATTCGGAGAAAAATGGGCTTTCGAATAATGTGGTAAAGAACATCTTATATGATGATGACTATAACCTTTGGATTTCAACCAATATAGGTCTAAATCGCTTTGATCCAAAAAGTCAGAATTTCAGGGTCTATAAGCGTTCAGACGGACTGCCATTTGAGGATTTTAGTTATGCAGCAGAAAAAATGTCTGATGGAACTATGGTTTTTTCGGGAATAAAGGGTATTTGTTATTTTCATCCAGATGATCTTAGTGATGAAGAACCTGTACCGCTGTTTCAGTTCGATAATTTGACAATATCAGGGCGATCCATCCTTCCTGGGGACAGTTTGAACGGTAGGGTTTTATTAGAGAAATCACTCTCTTCCACCGATAGGATAGATTTGGAATATGATGAAAACGTTTTTTCGATTGATGTGAATGCACTACATTATGGAAGTCCAGAAAACCATTATATAAAATACCAACTAAAGCCGATCAATGACCAATGGATACAGGTGAAGTCACATCAAAAAACCATCCACTTCAGTGGGCTGCAACCTGGAGAATACACTTTGCACACGATGGTGAGCAATTCCCTCAATGAATGGGGAAATCCGCGGACAATTACAATTGTGATCCATCCACCGTTTTGGAAAACACCGATTGCTTATTTGATCTATTCCTTATTACTGGGCTTGGTGATTTTGGGTATTATTTATATCATTATCCGATTTCAGAAGCTCCATCATAATATTGAAATCCATCGATTGGAAAAAGAGACGGAAGTCAAGCTCAATAATGCCAAGCTCCGTTTTTTCTCCAATATTTCCCATGAAATCAAAACACCATTGACCTTGTTACAAGGTCCAATAGAATTTTTAAGCCACCGATTTAAGTATGATATCGATGTGGTAGACAAATTGAATTTGGTCCAACGACAAGCTCATAAAATTTCGCTACTGGTAGATCAGGTGCATGATTTCCAGAGAGCGGAAGCGAATGTTTTGAAAATGCACTTGGATCAATTTAATTTTGATCATTTTTTATTAAAGATTTATCAGGATTACCATTTTATCACTGAGCAAGGTGATAAAAAAATACAAGTGATAGGCGGTGATGATCCCATAAATGTCAAGGCTGATACCGATAAATTGGAGAAAGTGATTAACAACCTTCTTTCGAATGCCATAAAATTCACCAATAAAGGAGATACCATAACGATTAAGTACCACAAAGAAGGAGAAAATCTAGCGGTATCGGTTTCAGACACAGGAACGGGAATACCCGACGTGGATCAAAGCAGTGTCTTTGATCGTTTTTTTCAAAGTACCTATAACAATTCCAGCACCATAGGTGGTTCGGGGATCGGTCTGGCGTTCACCAAAAGACTTGTGGAGATGCATTATGGTAGAATCTGGCTGGAAAGTAAAATCGGTGAGGGTACTACTTTTTATATAACCCTCCCCATCATCGATGACTCGGTATCGGACATAAACGACCGACATTACCATCAAAGTGAGTTTTTAAAAAGCGAAATGGAAGCCGAAACCACCAATCGATCCACTGTATTCGACTCTAGTCCGACGCCCTTCAGTACATCTTACGAAGGAGCCACGCTTTTTGTGGTAGAGGACAATACAGAAATGCAACAGTATCTTGAAGGCTTCTTGGGGCAGCAGTTCAATGTCAAGTGCTTTAACGACGGAAAAGAATGCCTGGATGCATTAGAGCATGAATGGCCTGATATAGTGATCAGTGATGTAATGATGCCCAATGTTAATGGTTTTGAACTCACCCATCAGATAAAGTCCAATATCAAGACCAGTCACGTACCCGTATTGTTGCTTACTGCTAGCCAAGCAGATCATGACAAGCTCCGGGGATATGAAGGAGGAGCAGATGCTTATCTCAAAAAACCCTTCGAGAGACAACATCTTTTGGTCAGAATTGAATCTCTGTTGCTTTCTAGGCATCAGATCAGGAAGAGATTTGAAATAGACCTGCCACTGACCATTACCAAGGAAGAAAGTAATGATCACGCCTTCTTGGACAAGTTATATTTCTTGATTGACCAGAACTTGGACAATCAAGACCTCGATTTGGATTCCTTTTCAAGGGAGTTGTATTTAAACAGAACGCATTTTTACCAAAAGGTGAAAGCCATAACTGGACAGACTCCTTATGAGCTACTTAAAAACTACAGGTTAAAGAAAGCTGCTCAAATTCTTTATGAAGGAAAGCACACGGTAAATGAGGTGTATATGATGACAGGGTTCAAAAGCCGAACGCATTTCGCCAAGATCTTTAAAGAGAAATACGGTAGCACTCCTGGGAAATATGCTCAAAAGATAGAAGAGACCATCAAATGAGGAATGTACAGGGAGGCTTGACTAATTAAAGCCAGAGGATGCTAAGACATAGAAAAAGTAACGTTAAACCCGGAATATGCATTAGCCTATCTGTTGCGACCTGAAACTGCTTCAAAATCAGTCGTTTCACTTTAGTTTTCGGCATAACCGTAGCGGTGCTACGCTAATGCCTCCAAACTAACTGATTTTCTTGCAATTTCAGCTCTCACTACGATTCCTAACGCATAATCCGGGTTTAAGCGTTGACTTGACCCTAGGCTACTGCGGTTTCCAATGTGCAAATCGGGGCAAAGTGCCAGCGGCACGATAAATTTAGTAACCTGCGGATTCATCCGCAGGAGCTTAAGCTCTCCTCAACCTCCCGAAGGAGTGCCATCGGCACGGATGATAGCTATGCCTACACGAAAAGGGTTTCCCTTCAAAACACTAAGCGCGTTTGCCCTGCGGATTTTCTTGTTTTGTGGTAGAAAATGGTAACCTTGATTAGTTGGGGGAAGGTGCGACGGTGTCCATTTGGAAGTATTTTTCCATAAGAAAAAGGTTTCATGAAAACATAGGCTGTGCTTGCTGAGATGTTCCCTTGTTGACCAATACCTTGAATGTAGACGAGGCTGCGGAGCTAACCAGAACCCCGGTTGATCAAATTTGGGACTTTGTTTACGCAGAGTTAACAGACATAGAGGATGTTCTTCCACCCGATTATTCGGATCCAAATGACAAAGGAAGGGTAACCTTGGGGGCAGCCCTAGCATTAAAGGCAAGAGCCATGCTTTATGCCGGAAGACATACTGAAGCAGCTGCGGCGGCTAAGCAGGTCATGGATCTTAATGTTTATTCATTACATCCAAGCTATGCAGATTTATTTAGTTATGGAGGTCAGGGTAATAGTGAGGTGATTTTTGACCATCAGTATTCCAAGGATATTTTCAGTTACCCATTTTATCAGCAGAACGGTCCACTGGGGATTAATGCTCAAGGTAATATGGCAGTGACCAGAAATTTGGTGGATGCTTACCCAACAGCAAATGGCCTACCCATAACTATGGATAATGCGTATAATGAATTTGACCCATACAGAAATAGGGATCCAAGATTAGCTGCCACTGTTTACCTGCCAGCATTCTCTGACGCTATTCCAGGAGACATGTTAGATGATGGTTCCGAAGATTTTGATCCAAGACCAGGATCGGGTACTGCTGATGAAATCAATGTGGATTACCAAAGAACAAAAACAGGATTTGGAGTTAGGAAATACTTGCAAGAAGAAGATTATACTGACCGTACCAATTGTGGAACTAACTTTATATTAATTCGATACGCTGATGTCCTGTTGATGTATGCTGAAGCCATGCTAGAATCCAATCAAGTAGATGCAAGTGTATATGACGCTTTGGACGAGGTGAGGGCTAGAGTAGGGTTTCCGGCATTGACTAGAGGTCAATCGATGGATGACTTACGGGAGATCATCAGGAATGAAAGAATGGCGGAGTTTGGACTGGAAGGTTTACGTCTTTTTGATATCAGGAGATGGAGGATAGCCGAAGATGTCATGACCGGAACAATTCCCGGTTTTAGATATATTGAGCCGGGAGAGTCCGACATTGTAGAATATGATTATCCAGGGGTAGTTCGTGTGTTTGATCCTGCCAGGGATTACCTATGGCCAATACCATTTTCGGAAACCACATTAAATTCGAACCTATCCCAAAATGACGGATACTAATCCTAATATTTATAAAATTTAACCCGGATTCAAAGGCGTTGAGAAAGTAAGGTAAGGTAGCCAACTTATTAAAGAACCACACTAGATACATAGGGTACAATAGTGAAAATGCGGTAATTAATAAACCCGAGGTAAGTCCTTGGGAATGTGAAAAAAACTCCTATTTCGCCATACCAAATTCAACGATATAGAAGCCTTCCGGAGTTAGAGGGAAATATGCATTCGCTTATCAATTAAAAAAAAATCAAGGTGTTGATGAAAAGTCAATAAACGGATATTCGATTATGCGCTTTCTTGCCAGTAGATTTTATGTCTCACAGAACGCACAGAATACTCAGAATGAAATAAGGCCTTTCTGAGAATTCAGCGGTTTATGTGAGCAACTATTTACTATTTCTGTGATTACTAGTGTCATTGCGGATTTACATAGACGAATATTAGTTGTATCAAAATGTGTATTGGTATTTTGGAGGGGAGTAGTTGAATAGGGCAAAACCGGAAAGTTGCATTTATGAAAAACAACTTTCCGGTGTTAAGGGGTTTAAGCATTAACAAGGGGTTCTCCTACTGTTGTTTGGGATACACCTTTTCATATTCTTCCAGTTCAGCTGGAGTTTTCTCTTTTAGCTTGCGGGGAGGAAGGTCAGTACGCTGCTCAATGGCAGAGGCTGCTTCATCGGTAAACGAATTGTTTCCCTGATTATCCTTGACAAGATAAAAGGCATCATAAAGCTTTCCGGTGGCCGTATGGGCACGGTAGGTCAACTTATTGTCCTTGATGGTGATGAACTGGTAGAGTTGGGTTTCCGAAGCGGCCCGGTCCATCCATTTATCGGTGGTCAGCTCGTACATTTTTGGACCACTGACAGAGACTACGTATACTGGGCCCTTTCCCTTACCGGGTTTGCCGGAGACTCCCGTAGACAGGTTGTGTCCCCGACCATAGGTATGGTCATGGCCCTGCAATACCAAATCCACACCGTAAGCTTCGAACAAGGGTTGGAAGGTTTCCCGGAATTCCTCGTTGTCCCTTCCTGAGCTGGATGAGTAAATGGGATGGTGGAAGGTAATGATCGTCCAGTCCTGGGTGTTTTCCTGAAGGATCCTTTCCAGCCATTCCTTTTGCCTGTGACGTGAGCTGTCGTTCAGTACGATTTCCTGTGAATTGAGCGAAATGATCCTGGCATTGCCATAGTCGGTATAGTAGACCGTTTCCTCAAAACCCGTTGGGCCGTTGAGTGGAAGGTTGAACTGCTTTCTCCAATGGATATCGAGCACTAGTTCCCCATTCTCGTTCCGGTCATATTCGTGGTTACCGGGAGTAGGTATACTGGGGATCATGGCATGGACGAAGCCACCGGCATGGTTCCATTCGCCCCATTCCGTATCGGCATGTGTTCGGTTGATCAGGTCACCGGCATGGAGCATAAATGCGGCATCGGACATGGAGCTGTAGGCCTGCCTGATCACCCTGGACCAACGGGATTTGAGGTCGTTTTGGGCGTCTCCAAAATAGATAAAGGAAAATCCCCCTGGTTCTTCTGGTGCAGTTTTGAAGTGGAACCACTCGCTCCAGTGGTTCTCAAAACCCACCCGGTAGGCATATAGCGTTCCGGGTGTCAGGTTATCGAAGGAAACGGTATGGTAAAGCGAGCTATCACCCTCCTGAACCAGCAACTCCGCTGTAGAAGGATAGCTTTTTGCAGACTCTTCGAGATGGGGAGAGTCGGGAGCTACCGTAATCTCGGCAGTCCCCTGTGGAACCTGTGTGTTGGTCCTCCAGGAAACCGCCTGGCTGTGGCGAGGGTCGCCGTTCCAGGTCAGTACGATCCGGTCCGGAAAAGGGCTGGGGGCAAAATCCTGGGCAGTTAATTGCCCAAGGCCCATTAAAAGGGCAAGGATGGTTAGGAGTGAAATTGACTTCATGTTGTTTTATTCAATTATTGATCAGTAGGTTTTAAATCTCAGACCCACCTGTCCCCATCTACCGTAAACGGCGTCGTTTTGGGGACGCCCGTCCCGATAGATGTCTGAAATGGGTTCGTTGGTAAGGTTATTGACCCCTACAAAAAGGCTCAACCGTTCGGTAAGCTGCTGGGAGGCAGAGAAATCCAGTTGGTTTCTGCCCTTCTCCTGAAGGTCGTTATCAGGGTTTTCAGCCAGTTCGGAATTGAAGGTGCCGTAAAAGTACATGGAAATCCTGCCAGAAAAACCGAATTTTTCATAGGAGACGGATACATTGCCTACATGGGGACGCATTTCAGGAAGCTTAACGGTTCTTGTAGATTGTGCCCCGGGGATTTCAAACTCACTGTTTACATAAGTGTAGTTGGCATAGATGCCCAACCCATTCCAGACACCAGGGAGGAAGGTAAGTTGCTGCTGCCAAGCTAGCTCAAATCCCCTTGCAATGGCATTGGCACCGTTGACCGTCTGGTTGATCGTATAACCGTCATATGTGCCGTCTTCTTGGATGTAGGAGCTTTCGTAGATATAGTCGTTGATGTTTTTTATAAATACGCCCCCTGACAGGATGCCCACCGATTTGAAATAATGTTCAAAAAGGATATCGTAATTGACGGCAGTGGATTGGATCAGGTCTGGATTGCCCATTTTGACACGGCTTCTTCGGGTTTCCACTTCTTCCCAAGGGACTAGGTCGTAATAACTAGGCCGGGAAAGGGACCTTGTTACCGCGCCCCTGATATTGGTCCTGCTGCCAATGGCATAACGGAGGTTGATCGATGGAAACCATCCGTCGAAGGTCCGGTCGGTCGATGCAGGAGAAGTGCTTACATAATTGCCCTGGTCATCAAAGTTCACGCGGTTACCCTCATAGTCAAAGCCTGTCTTTTCATAACGTATCCCTGTAATCACTTGAAGATCATTGATATTGAGCTCGGTCATGGCATAGGCGGCGGCAAGGTACTCGGTTCCCTCGAAGGAATCCGGATCTGTATTTTGGCGGGTATAGGTCTCGTTGTCACTGAACAGCTCGGGGTGCTCGTTGTAATATTCCTCCATGGCCTCTGCCTCCGGAAAACGCCCCATATTATAGGCGCCTTCATAATGGTCCTCCTTGCTATATCCAGAAAGATAGTCGCTCAGGACAAAATTTCCTTCGTCCAGGTCATGGAGAAAATAGTTTCTGGACCGGTCGTTGTACTTGAGTTTCCCGCGTCCACCAAATTTCACATTTCCTTTGTGCTTTCCCAATTGATAGGGTTTGCTGATGTTCAGGGTCAGCTGGCCATCTCGGTCAAGGGATTTGTCATGGCGGTTGATATACCTGCTCGTGGTGAATTCATCTGTATCATAGGGATCTGCTTCGCTGAATTCAAATTGCGGGGTGACGGGATCTTGCAGGTTCAGGCCCGCAGAGAGACCGTTGCGTTCAAAAGCAGCACTGTAATAGATCGGTTGGTCGTATTTTCCTTGTGAAAGAGTAAGGTCATACTCCACCTTCATGTCACCGAAATAGCTTTTTCCTCCCAATGATGCCTGCAAAAGATTCTTGTGGTAATCCCTCCAGTTGCCCGATTGGGTGATGCGAAGATCCTGTACTTGGTCAGCACTGGTGTATTCGCCGATATTGAAGATGCGCTCCAAGCGGTTTTGGATTTCATAGTACAGGTTATAGGAACCTCGGAGATAAAGCTCTGACCTGTCATTCGGGTAATATTTGAACTCACCGTTGATGGCCAGGTTGTCCCGTTTGATCTCATAGCCGTCAAGGTCGAGGTTGCTCAGGTAAGTGGATTCGGTACCGTTTACGGTATAGGTGTCGTAATCCTTTTCTACACGGTCTTCTCCCCGCCAGTTGCGGGCATAACTTGCACCAATGATGTAGCTGGTCTTGCCCTTTCGCTCACCAAAGGTCAGGCCAGCATCATAAGTGGCCTTGTTTACCAGGCCGTTGTATCCTCCGGCCAGTTTTGCATCGAATAGCTTTTCGTCCTTGGCGGGGGACTTGGTGATGATGTTTACCGCGCCACCTGTGCCATCTGCATCCCTGTCTGGGGTCAAGGTCTTGATGACCTCAATGCTCTCAATGGAATTGGCAAGAATGCCGTTCAGGTCGGTGTCCCTTCCTCCCGCACCGGTGGATGGCAGACGTGTGCCATTAAGGGTCATTGAACTAAGGTCCTGGCTCAGTCCCCGGATGATGATGTCTCGCGGGATGCCATAGCTGTAGCCTACCGCCACGCCGGGAACCCGTTGGAGGGACTCACTGACGGTAAGGTCGGGAAAGCGTTCGATCTGCTCCTGCGACATGACATATTTGATGTTCTCGGCATTTTTCATGCTGTTGAGTGCCTTTACTTCTCCACGCCTGATACCGGTAATGGTGACACCATCCAATTCGCTGACAGTGGAATTCAACTGGACCTTGATTTCAGCGGTCTCCTCGGGGAAGATGGATACATTTTTTTCTGCAGGTTCATATCCCATGTAGCTGATCAGCAGGGTTTGGGTGCCGGTGGGGACTTCAGGAAAATAGAACTTGCCCTGCTCATTGGTCAAGGTATATTTATCGGATCCCTTGAAATGGACCGTGGCGTAGGGAAGGGGCATGTGGTCGGGAAGTCCCGTGACGGTTCCCTTTAGGCTTCCCGTAGCAGGGAGGGATTTGCTGTGCCGAACCACGGCAATCTGATCGGAAACTACCTTGTAGTCAAGCCCATTGGGCAGGAGCACCCTGTCAAGTACCTGGGACAGGGGAGTGGTCGATACCGAAAGGGAGATATGCTTTTCAAGGCCCGGCAATTGATTGTTGTAAATAAAGCCGATCTGGTAATCCTTATCGATTTGATCCAGAACGGCTCGCAAGGGTTGGTCAGCAACTGAAACGGAGACTTCCTTGTTCAAAAGGCCAATAGCCCCTGCTTGGGAGGTAAAAGGATGGCTCAGGAACAAAAACATTGCTCCAACTATCATGGCAATGCTCTTTTTTGTAATTAATTTCATAATTTTGACAAAGTTTTAAATTGGAATGATTTGAAACGGATGCTTTGTACAAAGCGAGGTGCTGGATGTGGTGCAAACACGTCCGGCACTCTTTTTTTTGGTGTTACATAGGCGTTGTTTTTTGGATCAGCAATTATGGCCATACAGGTGTACTTTTTTACCCTCTATTTTATATTCTATGGCCAGGGTGGTGGCCAGTAGTTCCATCAATGCGGACAGGGACTGTTTTTTGACCCTTCCCGACAATTGGCAGTTCTTGAGCTGTTCGTCATGGAAGATGAACCTGACACCGAACCTCCTTTCCAATGTCCCGGCAAGCGTCCCCATGGTCATCTGATCCAAAAAGTACTCCTCGTTTCTCCAGGAACTGTACCTTTCGGCATTTACGGATGCTTTGGCCATGGGGGAGTCGCTGTCTTCTAGGATCGCCTGTTCGTTTGGATAAAGGATCATTTCCTTCTTGGTTTGGGAGGAGGAAGCAGCAGTGGTTTGTTGTACCAGTACCTTGCCCGTGGAAACCGTTATGGCGGTAGGGTCCCTGTGATAAGCAGCAATATTAAATGAAGTGCCCAGCACAGTGGTCGTCATCATTGGGGTACTGACCACAAAAGGACGTGAAGCATCGGGCTGGACCTCGAAAAAGGCTTCCCCGAGCAAGGTAACCTGCCGTGATCCGGAAGGGAAATGTTTGGGGTAGCTTACCGTACTTCCTGCATTAAGCCAAATGATGGAGCCGTCTTCCAACTGGATCGTGGAAGTCTGTCCAAATGAGGTGGTTTTCTCGACCATCTCCAAGGCAGGGCTTTTGTGTAGGGAAGCATACAAAATATAGGAAACGGCCAAAGCCAGCAACAGTGACGCGGCGATATTGACCAATGGTAAACGACGGGTGGTTTTGCTGGAGATAGGCCGAGGTTTTATGCGGTTTTTGACCTCCTCTTTTTTGCCCATAAGATGCGTGTCCCACTGGGTGGTCCGTTGGGATTCCATTTCATAGAATTCCTCTACCAGTTTTTTCCGGTTTTCAGGTAACGTTCCCTTCAGGTAATTTTCTAATAATTGCTGTTCTTTGCTCTTCATGGTGCTTGCCCTGTTCACCTATATAGACCGGCTTGGCAGGCAATGCACTCATGGGAAAAAGCGGATTTAACCATTGTTTAACCTAGGTAACCTTTCCTTAATACCAGCCATTGGAAATATGCCAGCACAATAGATAGGGAAGGACTTCACGGAGGTGTTTGATGGCGCGGTACAATTGGTTCTCCACGGTCCGGTTGCTGAGCATGAGTTTTTTGGCGATTTCGCTGTTGGACATGTTGTTGAACCTACTGAGGATAAAAATTTCCCTGCACCTTTCGGGAAGGTGCTCCAAGGAGTCCAACACCTGGCTTTCCAGCTCCTTTGCATCCATCTCGTCTTCTGCATGGTAGAGTAGTTCCAATGTCGAAATGGTATTGAGATGGCGTGTCTCCAGCTTTTGTTTGGCAAGAATCTTAAAGGCACCGTTGCGGGCGCTTGTCTGGAGGTAGCTGTTGAAATGGTTGATCTGGATGGTATCCCTGTTTTGCCATATTTTCAAAAAAACATCCTGGACAATATCCTCGCTGGTGGCAGGGTCACGAAGCAGGCTGAAAGACTTTAGGTACAGCGTTTCCCAATGCCTGTTGAACAGCTCGTCAAAAGCAAAGGTGTTTCCCTCTTTTATAAGGACTAGCAGTTCCTGGTCTGAATAATGGTCAAAGGGCATGGGTGGGTGCTTTATTCCACCAAATAAAGCATATAGTTTTCACACAAATTGCTTTTGACCAGTTAAGGTTTTATTAAAGATTTATTTTTTTGGTGTAAGGGGGGAATCATAAAACATTAAAATTATCTGCTTTTTTTAAAGGTCATATAAGAATAAATATTCGAAATAGAATAGTTTATTGTTATGTAATATCAGCATGTTATGTAATTAAATGTCTCTATACTGATATTATTTTTGCTTATATATTGCTTTTGTTTACAGTTAAATATAAAATATGTTTCGTTAACTTATTATTAAATTTTCAATTTATATATTACCGATAACGATTACTACAATAAAGTTTGCGGATTTTAAGAGTATTCAACCAGTTGCCCGATCTTAAAATCAATCTAACCATAAATTTTAATTGGCATGTCTACTCAGAAATTGTCGGAACATGACTGTGTTAAATGGTCGGAATCTTCACGTGAAGATGATAGTAATAAGTACGGTCATATGACCGATGCGGAACTCTGGGAAATCTTTAGGAGTGGGGATGAAAGTGCCTTTGTACATATATACAATATGTATTTTGAGGAGCTATGTCATTATGGGGTACAATATGTCCAGCTCCCAATTGTAGAGGATTGTGTCCAAGACTTATTTGTAGACCTAAGAAGGAAAAGAGGGAAACTTCCCGCCATTAAAAAGACAATAAGGCTATTTCTATTTCAGGCGTTGAAGCATAGGATATTTAATGTATTGAAAAAGAATTCGCCGGAATATCGTTCTGAGATGACAGGTTGCAAATTTGGTGTAACTGTCTCCCACGAGTCACTTTTGATCATGAACCAGCAGCAAAAAGAAACCCTCCAAAAATTGGAAAAAGCTCTTTCCAGTCTCAGTGAAAAGCACCGAGAAGTAATCTACCATTATTTTTATAAAGGAATTGGGTACGAAGAGCTAAAAGAAATTATGGGATATGACCATGTTAAATCAGCCAGAAATATGGTTTATAAAATCGTCACTGTACTGAAAAGGGTGATTACTCTAACCAGTACGGCAATGATTATATTTTTATCATAAGGAAAAATAAATTTATTTTTTTCATATCAATGTGATGTCATTCTTAAGTTCTACTTGTCTATAGGTTAAAAGGACAAGTAACGGTGAAGAAAAGTAAATACGACATCAGCTATTTTTTATCGAATCAATATTTTGTTGATTGGGTAAGGCACCCACGACAAGAAAGTGAAGAGTTTTGGGACAATTGGCTTAGAAATCACCCTGAAAGCCAATCCTCATTTCAACTGGCAAAAGGCATTTTGGAGAAGATGGAATTTGGCGGTGATCCAGATATTGGTAAAAGAAAAGAAGATATTTTGGGTCAAGTCTTAAAGGATCAGCCCAGTGCCTATTTCAATGAGGGGCAAGGTAAGCAGTGGGGGTTTTCAAGAGTTTTGCCATGGGGCTTTCGATTGATAGCTGCAAGTGTCCTAGTAATACTAGCGGCAACTTTTATCCTATCCTCCTTTCCAGTCACGAGCTTATACCAAGAATCCACTCCCATTGCTTTCGTAGTAAAGAAAAATCCCAAAGGACAAAAATCGGCATTTTACCTTCCTGATAAAACCCAGGTGGTGCTTAATGCTGGCAGTAAGATCAGCTACCCTGAGTCATTTGGAAAGAAAAATAGGGAAGTGTTTTTGGAAGGGGAAGCTTATTTTGATGTTACCCATGATCAAGATAAGAAATTCTTAGTGCATGCCGGTGAAGTGGTAACCCAAGTACATGGTACTTCTTTTATCGTATCAGCTTATAACAACGAGCAGGTAAATATTGCATTGGAAAGAGGATTGGTGTCCGTCTATCCATTGGACACGAAAGAGCCTGTTATTCCGCAATACATAAAGCCCGGGGAGATGATTGCTGTTCGTCAGGAATTTGAGCATTCGGTCAAGAGTACATATGATTACGAGCAACAGTTCGGCTGGAAAGAAGGCAAGCTAGTTTTCAGAGGAACAAATATGCCCACCTTGGTAAAAACCCTAGAGCGCTGGTATGGAGTTGAAATTACAGTTGTCGGCAAGCCATCAGAAGACTGGAAAGTCAGCGGTGTTTTCCATAACGAAAGCTTAAAAAATGTGCTGGAAGGCGTGAAATACGCACGAAACATCTCCTATCAAATCCATGGACATAACGTCATCATCAATATACAACCATAAAACAGTAAGTTAATTTTCACCTTTAATCCTACTAATACTATGAGAAAAAATGTACCTAAGGCCTATGGCGATTTTTGGAGGAATCTGGCAGGTCTCTTTCTGCTACTTACCTTCGCCTGTTGTCATGTGGCGAAAGCAGCAGAAAACCTACAGGGAGATCTTGACATGGATAATGTTTTTATTTCCTTACATGAACAAAATAGCACTTTACGAAAGGTGTTTTCTTCCATTGAATCAAAAACTTCATTTAGTTTTTTTTACGATGAGGATATCATACAAGTAGACAGGAAATTATCCTTGGATAAAGAAAACATTTCATTAACCGATATCCTTAAGGATATTTCAGGTGTGGCCAATTTAAAATTTAGGCAAATCAACCATGTCATTAATGTAAACAAACTTAATTCAACCAAGGATACTTCTGTGATCAGTGTGGTCAAGACCGTTACAGGACAGGTTACTTCTGAGAATGAACCCATGGGAATTCCGGGCGTAACCATTCGTGTCAAAGGAGGAAATACCGGGACGGTGACAGATATTGATGGAAAATTCAGTATTGAGGTAGCCGATGGAAGTGTGGTGCTAGTCTTTAGTTCCATTGGGTATAAAACTCTAGAACTCCCTGTAGGAAGTCAGACGGTTTTCAACGTACAGCTGGAAGAAGATACCAAAGCATTGGATGAAGTAGTTGTCGTGGGGTATGGTACCCAGAAAAAAGTGAACCTTACAGGTGCCGTAAGCCAAGTGTCTTCAGAAATGCTGGAAAACCGTCCGGTAGCAAATGTAGGCCAAGCGCTACAGGGAACCATTGCTAACCTCAATGTTGGTATTTCTAACGGTTCTCCCAATACTAGTCCCTCTTTTAATATTCGTGGTGGGACTTCTTTTTCAGGAGGTTCTTTTCAAACAGGTAGCCCGCTAATCTTGGTAGATGGTGTGGAGATGGATATCAACCAGCTCAATCCGGAGGATATAGAAAGTGTATCAGTATTGAAAGATGCAGCTTCTGCGGCCATTTATGGGTCGCGTGCGGCTTATGGAGTGGTCTTGGTAACCACAAAAAAAGGAGCTAAAGGTGAAAGGACTAAAATAAGTTATTCCAATAGTTTTCAGTGGAACAAGCCTTCTTCCGTGCCGGATTTATTGGATGCATATACCATTCAAGAAGCGGCGATCAAAGCCGAAGAACTACAGAATAGGACACCCTCTTCGGATATGCAATTGAAGTTGGAAAACATCCAGCGGTACATGGATAATCCCGAATCAGAGCTTCCTTACTTTATGGATGCAGGTGACAATATTATTTGGGTAGGGAACACGCAGCCCTACGAAGCGGCATTAAGAAATTACAGCCCCATGCAAAAGCATAACCTGAACCTGTCAGGTGGAAGTGATAAAAGTTCCTATTATGCCTCTTTGGGCTATCAAGGCCAAGATGGTCTATATAAGATCAATACTGACATGTTCAAGCGATACAACATGATGCTGAATGTCAATAACGAGGTTACAGATTGGTTCAGTGTAGAATTCCGCACTTCTTATAGTCAGTCCAATTACTCCGAACCTGTAAGTCCCTCAGGAAAAGGAGGATGGTGGACAGCCATGTCACAGGAGCCAAGTCGGAACATTAATATGCCGATCATGACACCGATGACATCTCCGGTGGGGGAAATGTATACTGATAATATTTTGTCTTTCATGGATTATGGATCTAGAAATGACGAGACAAAGGAGAATATCCTTTTGGCCATTGCTCCCACAATTCACGTAATGAAAGGCTGGGACGTAAAAGCGAATATTTCTTATAAATCGTATGATTTTAGGAGAAAACAGGTTATTCCTGAACTGGAACGAATCGAGAACAGATGGGATGCGCCCACTACAGTGCACACTAATCCAAGTTCGGTGCAAAGATGGAACCAACACTCAGATCAGTTTACCATCAACGTTTTTACTGACTACTCCCTGACAGTTGATGACCATGAGTTTTATGTACTCGGTGGGTTTAACCAAGAATCCTACAAGTACACTTATTTGGGGGGAAGGGGAGAACAAATATTGACACCCTATGTACCTGTGATTAGTCAAACTTTGGGAAATGAATATGCTTATGACAATGAATCCGAATGGGCGCTTCGGGGGGCTTTTTACCGATTTACCTATAATTATGATAATCGTTATCTGATAGAGTCCAATGGACGCTATGATGGTACCTCCAGGTTTCCTTCTGATCGGAGGTTTAAATTCTTCCCTTCCCTTTCGGGCGCTTGGAGAATCAGTGAAGAAAGTTGGGCAGAAGGATTACGGCCAGTAGTGAATGAACTGAAATTAAGGGCTTCTTATGGTAGCCTTGGCAATCAAAATGTAAGTAACTACATCTATATCCCTTCCTATGGGACCACCGCACAAATCAGTTATCTTTTTGATGGTGTCAGACCCGTAGGGATTACTCCTCCAGGATTGGTAAATGCAGATTTGACCTGGGAAACGGCTACCACGATTGATGTAGGGTTTGATGTGGCGATTTTTGATAAGCTTGACTTGAGCTTTGATTGGTATGAGCGAACGACCAAGGATATTTTGGTAGCTGGTGATAAGTATCCGGCTGTTTTGGGAACCTCTTCTCCGACCAAGAACTCAGGAGAAATGACGACGACTGGTTGGGAAGTGACAGCCAAATGGCGAGACGTATTGGACAACGGCGTTCGGTATGACCTGTCTCTAAACCTGTCTGATTACCAATCTGAGATCACTGAATTTAATGGCAACCCCAATAAATTGCTTAGCTCCCTGTATACTGGACAAGTGATGGGGGAAATTTGGGGCTATGAAACGGCAGGTCTCTTCCAGAACCAAGAGCAAATCGATAACGCTCCAAGTCAAGAGCTGATCAATTCAGGGCTATGGTTTCCCGGAGATGTGCAGTATCACGACTTGGATGGTGATGGAGAAGTTGGTCCAGGAGAAAGTACTGCTGAAAATTCCGGGGATCGGAAAATTATCGGCAATAGCACACCTAGGTACCAGTTTGGTCTGAACATGAACGTGTTTTGGAAAGGCTTCGATCTTAATATTTTCTTTCAGGGGGTAGGCAAAAGAGATGTTTGGATTGGTAGTAATCTATTTTGGGGAGGCATAGCTGGTGGCACGGGTACCTATGAAGTGTATGAAAATTCGTGGACGCCTGAAAGGACCGATGCCTACTTTCCAGGATACCGTTCCAGTGGAGCCAACCGTCAAACACAAACAAGGTACTTGCAGAATGCCGCTTATTTAAGGTTAAAAAATATTTCGCTGGGCTATACTCTTCCGAAGACTCTTACCGAACGTATCCGTTTAGACAGGGTCCGTGTGTACACCTCAGCCTACAATATATGGGAAGCTACGAGTGTGCCGGATACTTTTGATCCAGAAGTGCTGAGCGGAAGTTATCCCATGTTGAGGTCTCTAGCTGCTGGTATGCAAATCACATTCTAATTCCTAAAACTGACACAATCATGAAAAAAATATATATCACACTAACTTGTCTTGTGGGACTTCTTACCAGTTGCAATGACGAATTTATGGATCGTTACCCACTAGATGAGATTACCGATGAGAATTTCTGGAAAACTGAACAAGACCTGGAACTGTACTGTAACAGTTTTTATACGGAGTATATTACTGGCTTTGGCACCGGGTGGGGGACGAGCACGGTCGCTCCATATGGGTACAATGAGGCCATTGCCTATGGGGATGTCATTACTGATAATGCAGCTCCCGAAGCGTATTCCAAAGTGGCTGCTGACCAATACAATACCTATGTTGGTGGTGGTAGTGGTAGTAGTGGATGGAGCTGGGAAAATATCCGTGATCTCAATTATTTCTTAGGTAATTACCAACGAGGGGATGTGGCAGAGGAAGTTAGAAATATTTATCTAGGAGAGGTGTTGTTTTTCAAAGCATGGGATTATTTCAAGAAAGTAAAAACTTTCGGGGATGTGCCATGGATCACTCATGCATTGGAAACAAACTCTCCCGAGCTTTACGCTCCCCGAGATTCCAGGGAAGTGGTGATGGATTCGGTAATGCGCATATTAAACCAGTCCATTGAACTCCTTCCTACAAAGGGCGAAGAAAAAGCCGACAGGTTAAATAAGGATATTGCCTTGCACCTTAAGTCCAGAATAGGTCTCTATGAGGGGACATATCGAAAATACCATCCAGAACTTGGGCTGGACGGGACAGCGTTTTTAACCGCATCGGTTGAAGCAGCAGAACAGTTGATGACTGGTGGGTATAGCCTATACAGTACAGGAAATCCTTCTACAGATTATAATGATCTCTTCGCTACTTATAGTTATGATGGTAATCCAGAGGTGATTTTATGGAGGGAGTATTCGGCAGATCTTACGTATGGAGTGGCATTTAGTAGATACTACGCCCAAAACCTGCGCCATCGTCACGGTGCCACCCGTAACCTTGTCGATGAATACCTTTGTGAAGATGGCCTGCCCCTTTCCCAAAGTCCACTATTTATGGGTAAAGATTCCATCCAATCAGAAATGATGAACAGAGACCCAAGACTTCCTCAGACAGTGGCAAATTTCGGAACCTATAACTTGCAAGATGGTGTACAGGGGGCAAATAATGCCCCATTTCCCAATATTCCTGGATTGACGGGTAATAAGTGTCCAACAGGATATCGAGTGGCAAAGTGGTTTTTGAATGATCCCGCAGATTGGGACCGTGTGACCAATGGAATGCAAGCTGCTCTGGTGTTTCGATATGCAGAGGTGTTGTTAAATTATGCTGAGGCCAAGTATGAACTAGGGGGAATGGACCAAGCTGTGCTGGACAATTCTGTTAACATTATTCGGGCAAGGGTGGATATGCCGCCTTTGATGTTGGGCAGCATTCCTTCAGATCCAATGCTGGATGGTAATTATGCTACTTACTGTGATTATGTCCCCGAAGCAGTGCTGAGGGAGATTCGGCGGGAAAGGCGTGTTGAGCTGGCCTTTGAGAGTTTTAGGTGGGATGATCTTATGAGATGGAAAGCGGGTAAATTCCTGGAAATCCCCGTTGAGGGAATCAAGTTTGTCCAAGAACAGTTTCCTAATGTCATCGTGGACAAAGACGTGTTTTTAAGTGAAGAAGGCTACCTCTTGCCTTATTATCAAACTCTTCCTGACGGTAGGGCCTTTGATGAAGAGAAACAGTATCTATTTCCCATCCCGATTGAAGATTTGGTGCTTAACTCCAATTTGGAGCAAAACCCCGGGTGGGAATCCAACTAGTGCTTTAGCTGGTATTGAGTTAAAAAGTTTTGTGCTGGTAATTGTAGATTAAGAAGAGGTCAAGTGGCCTCTTTCTTATCTACTGTTAGGTTTCAGCTGTTTTACCTAATACCGATAGCATGAATGACAAAAAAGAAAAGTTTTCGAAATAGAACCACAATCTAAGATGATTTGGGGTTTGATAGTGATAATTAAAATAAACAAAATGAATAAGCTACTAATTAGGGTCGTATTGCCACTATTGCTAATAGGGGCAGTATGGGCACCACTAAAAGCACAAACGCCAGAAAATACTCCCAGAAACTCTCTAACATTAAAACATGGGGCGCACCGATTGGGCAAGAGAACCGATCCAATGATGGAGCGTTGGCGGAATTATGGCCTCGGTCAGTTTATCCATTGGGGTCTTTATGCCATTCCTGGCGGTCACTGGAACGGAGCGTATTATGGTGGTGCCGCTGAGTGGATCCGAGCTTGGAAAGGAATGCCCAATGAGCAATACGATAATCTGTATAAAGAATTTGATCCTGCGGAATTTGATCCTAAAGCCTGGGCGGAGCAAGCCAAGGACATGGGAGCAAAGTACATGATCATTACCACAAAACATCATGATGGTTTTTGCCTTTGGCCAAGTGAATTTACAGATTATGACGTGACCAATACCCCGTATGGTAATGATATCATAGGCCCTTTGGTAGAGGCGTATGATGCCGTGGGCATTGATGTTTACCTCTATTTTTCGGTGATGGATTGGAACCATCCAGGTTACCGTAGTAAGCTGGAAACTATCAATGATAAAGAGGCCTACGAAGAATTTAAAGAGTTTACCAGAAACCAGTTGCTGGAACTTTTGGAGCGGTATCCCACGACCAAAGGATTATGGTTTGATGGTACTTGGGATGCAGCGTGGAAAGAACAGGCGGACTTTGCAGATAACTTGGCTACAGAGATGCGTGAAATGATCCCAGGCCTGATTATTGGAAGTCGCTTTAGGCCAGATGATTACGGCAATCGACATTTTGACAGTAATGGTGACCTGATGGGGGATTATGAGCAAGGCTGGGAACGAAAACTACCTGAAACATACGAAGAAACCAAAGGGAATGACTGGGACTGTGTCATGACCGTGCCCGAAAACCAATGGGGATATCATTCTGACTGGAGGGGACATGTGAAGACTAGCTATGAATTGATTGAGATGTTGGTAAAGTCGGTATCCTTGGATGGTAATTTTGTGATGAATTTTGGACCAAATGGTCAAGGTGAAATCCGTCAAGAAGAAACGCAGCTTGCTAAAGAAATTGGCGAATGGATGGACAAAAACAATGAGGCGATCTATGGTTGTGGCTACCTAGATTGGGAAAAGCAGGATTGGGGGTATTACACTAAAGATAGACAAACGGGTAAAATCTACATGATCGTATTTAATAGGCCGTTAAACGGTGCTTTGAAAATTAAAACGCCAGATAAGGTTAGCCTAGACAAAGTCTATAGCTTAAAAGACTCAAGTCAATCATTTGTCCCTGAAGAAATCCACAAAAATGAGTTCTTTATTCATTATCCATTTAGTGAACATATAGACTCTCCAATTGTGATTGTAATCGAACCTTCATCTAATGAAATAGATCAAAATAATAGTTATCAAAAAGCTAAAACGTGATGAGTGATCGTTGATTCGTCTAAAAAGTGCTCGAAACAGTTTTTAATTGGTTTTGAGCACTTTTCTATTTTTAGGTTAAATTTTCAAAAATCCCGTAGCTGTATTCCACTTTGGGTCAAACAGAAAAGTTGAGGGATTGAGGATGGTTCGGATAGAACACTGATTTACCTCGGCGTGACAGATCCATTTTAAGGATCTTATTTTTAATTCTAGGGACTTCTAAATTGCTTTTGTCATTCCATTAAAAGATTTTAGATAATGTCTAGTCACTTTGAAGTGTTTCTCCAAACCCATCTTCAGGAAAAACCACCCTGTCTTTTTTGTAAAAATAGTAAGGATATAAGATCCTTTTTTGGTAATCAATTTTAATTGATCGCTTGTTTTTTTATCAAAGGTAGCACGGAGCTTCCGGCAAGGAATTGTTAGTTGTCATGGGATGATTTTTAGTTAGGGAAAAGTTAAAAATTCACAGGGGGGCAAGTTTAAGCAAGCCTCGTTTTAAATGGCCTAGTGCCATCATATGATGGTATTAACACCAAGGGAGCCATGTGATTGTAATAGTTATTTTGTGTTTAACTAATTGGTAATCAGTTATTTCACTTAAGCGAAATGGTGGTTTTGATATAAGGGCCCGTAAAGGTGTATAGCTTACAAATCAGTAATTTTTTATCCATTTTGTTTTACTGGAAATAAACGCAATGATTTTGTTAAGTAGTTGTAAATCAGTTATTTGAATATGAGGGGCTTAGTTTATTTTATTAAGGTTAGGGTGTAAATTAACATTATTAATTAACTAAAACCCACAACCGAACATGAAGAATCATTTACACACCAATTATTTTCTCCTTCCTTTTATACCATATGTACTGGACAGTCAGCAAAGGAAAAATTCGTTAGGGCCACGGGCCACATCCTTTCAACTGCTATCCTCATAGGAAAAATTTTTCCGAAGTCCAGCACCACCCAAACCCTAGGAAAATAGGATAATTAACCAATACGGATTTTTAGTTACGTAACAATAGCAGCTACGTGTATTATTCTGTTGAGTATATCGGTAGTTTCCTTCTTTATAATAGGTAATAAGGTTTTTTAAGGGTGTATGGTTTTGTGAAAATAAATAATTAAAAAATTTTGAGGTTGTTTTTACAACCCCTCTTCTCTTTATAAGTGAAGAGTCAAAAAGTTGACTGCTCCATCATGAAAAAGACCCAAAATACAAACAGTGACTATAAAGCTGAATTTCCTATGCTCCTAATGAAGCACAGCAAGATCATGATTGTTTACGCTGATAAAAGTGATTTTGAGGTGTGGAGCTCGTTCAAAAACGGTGATGAAACTGCCTTTAACTATATATACCGGAAGCATGCTGCAGAGTTATACAATTACGGCATGCAGGTATGCCAACAAAATGAATGGGTGTTGGATTGTTTGCAGGCCATGTTTGTGGACGTAAGAAGAAAGCGAATGCGGTTGGGGGATGTCCATAGTATTAAGGGGTACCTGTTTACCGTCTTTCATCGGGAGCTGTTCAAACTTATCAGGAAAAAAAGAAAAGATGAGTTTGTGTCTCTTGAAAACAGCACTGATCAGTTCTTGATAGAGGCTTCCCACGAGACCAAATTAATCGATCAGGAACTGGTAGGTGAAAGAAAAAAGGAACTGGAGGAAGCCCTCAACCAATTGACCAAAAGGGAAAGACAGGCAATTCTCCTGTTATATCAGGAAGAGCTGAGTTACCGGGAAATTGCCGACTTGATGGCTTTTAAGGAAGTAAAAACTGCCAGATCATTGGTTTATAAGGCCATGGCAAAACTGAAAGAAATAGTTAATGTCAACGGATGCTTGAAATGAGCAAATCCTTACAAGTGTATATGAAGTACAGCCAATTCGATATTGAGGATTTTCTGAATGATGAGTTTTTTATCAGGTGGGTCAAAAAACCTAGCGATGAAACTGATCATTTTTGGTTAAAATGGATTGCTGAGCATCCTGACAAAATTCACCTTATCCAAAAAGCAAGGGAGGTGATACTTTTTGTGGATTATAAGGACAGCTATTGCCTTTCCGATAAGACGTATACAGATCTTTATGAAAGTATTATTTCGGAAACACCACCTAAAAGTTCAAAACCCACCTTGCACATTAGGTGGAGAGGATGGCATAAAGTGGCAGCTATACTACTGGTGACTTTTTCCAGTGTCTATTGTTTTAAATTCTACTTAGAAGACCGAGAGGCTACTTCATTGTCCCAAGATGAAGTGGTGGTCAAGTATAATCCCGCAGGTCAAAAATCCAGTTTTAGGTTGCCAGATGGTACGGTGGTCTATCTTAATGCCAAAAGTAAGTTGTCCTATCCGGTGACCTTTTCGGGTGATGTAAGAAAGGTGACGATGGAGGGAGAGGCTTATTTTGAGGTGAAAAAAGATAATGCCAGGCCATTTGTTGTCGATCTGGGGGAAGAAAAGGTCAGGGTGACGGGAACATCCTTCAACCTCTGCAGTTTTAAAGGATTTTTGTCCGTGGCCCTGGTAGAAGGTGGCGTCACTTATGTCTCCCAAAAAGGTGATATGGAGCAGCTGCAACCTAATGAAATGTTGACCAAAGTGCCTCATGGCGCCGTATCCAAGAGGCAATTTGACCCACTGGAAATATGCGGCTGGAAAGATAACTACCTCATCTTTAAAGATGATCCTTTCGATAAGGTGGTCATGAAACTGGAGCGATGGTACGGGGTCAAGATTAGCTCCAAACTTACACTAAATGCAGACTGGTCCTACTCGGGAACCTACCACGACAAATCATTGGAATATGTCCTTGAAGGA
The DNA here is from genome assembly GCF_003260975.1 of Echinicola strongylocentroti. NCBI lineage: Bacteria > Pseudomonadati > Bacteroidota > Cytophagia > Cytophagales > Cyclobacteriaceae > Echinicola > Echinicola strongylocentroti. Next base: position 6,066,390 of record NZ_CP030041.1, read on the forward strand.
ATTGGCATAGCATCAGAGTTTGCCTATGCCATAGAAGGAAAAAACGTCACAATTTATAACCCAAAACAACAATAACCTATGAAAAAACAGTACAGGAATACCAGCTGAAAGAAGGGCAGAAAAGGTCACTTTTCTGCCCTAGGGGCCTTTGATCCAATCGCCAAACCAGACAAAGGCCAATCTCAAGTTTTATGCACTTAAAATCCTAAACAAAGTATGGAAAAAACAATACTAAGGCAAATCATTATGCTTTCCAGATATTTTGTGGGTGCTTTTATCTTTCAGTTGTTCTTTACGGCTGTATTGATGGCAAACACAGGGAATGCCCAGTTCAAGCGGTTGGATGAGGTAGAGGTGACCATTCAGGTGGAATCCACAGGCCTTGCCCAGATCATAACCGAACTGGAAGAGCAGACTGGCTTTCAGTTTAGCTATAACAAGGGGAAAGTCTCCTTTAAGGATGTACAATTGGATATTGACCGAAAAGGGGCGCCTCTAGTCGATGTCCTTAAGGAAATTAGCCAAAAAACAACACTCAAATTTGTGAGAGTGGATAATGCGATCCATATCACCAGAAAAAGGTCCGGTGATATGGCCGTTGAGGAAGTAGCGCTATCCAAGGAAGTCGTGAAAATTACGGGAAAAGTAGTCTCCGACACCGATGGTATGCCTATTCCAGGCGTGACAGTCCGCATAGAAGGGACTACCCGCGGTACCGTGACCAATGTGGATGGAGAATATACCATTGATGTCAACGAAGGAGAAACCCTCGTATTTAGCTTTGTGGGGTTTGTCGAACAGACCATAACTGTTGGTTCCCAAAATACCATTGATATTTCTTTGGAAGAAGACCTTCAATCCTTGGACGAGGTGGTCGTAGTGGGCTATGCCGAGCAGAAAAAGGAAACCATAGTAGGTGCGGTAACCCAAACCGATGGAGAGGTGCTCAAGCGCACTGGTGGGGTGTCCAATGTAGGACAGGCCCTGACTGGTAATTTGCCTGGGGTGATCACTACTTCCAGTGTGGGTACACCGGGAGAGGAAATGCCCCAGATCGTCATTCGGGGCCAAAACAGCTGGAATGGAAATTCCCCTTTGATTCTGGTGGACGGAGTGGAGCGTCCGGAGTTCTTTGCCAATATGGACATCAATTCCGTGGAATCTATCTCTGTACTGAAAGATGCCTCGGCTACAGCAGTATTTGGATCCAGGGGTGCCAACGGCGTGATCATCGTAACCACCAAACGGGGTCGCGTAGGCAAGGCGGAAATCACTGCCAATATCAGCACCACCATGAAGTCGGTTTCCAAATTGCCCGGAAAGCTGGATTCCTATGACGCGATAGGCGTAAGAAATCAGGCCATCGAACGTGAACTCTCCCTGAGTCCAAACAGCTGGGATGAGATGATCCCACAGGCCATGCGGGAGAAGTACCGGTTTCCTGCCAACCTGGAGGAAATGGAGCGATATCCAAACGTGGATTGGCAGGATGTGGTCTTCAAGGACCAAGCCATGGCCTATAATGCCAATGTGGGCGTAAGAGGAGGAACGGATTTCGTCAAATATTTTACCAGTATCGATTACCAGTACGAAGGTGATCTGTTTCGGAAATTTGAAACTGGAAGGGGCTACCAGGCTGGATTTAACTTCAACAGGATCAATTTTAGGAGTAACCTTGATTTTCAGTTGACACCAACTACCAAATTGGGAGTTAACCTCGGCGGGACTTATGGCGTTCGCCAATCTCCTTGGGCCTATGATTTTCCAGAAAGTTACTGGAATTCGGCCTATAGAAGTCCTCCCGATGTTTTTTTACCCCGGTACGCTGATGGGGCATATGGGACTTATATTCCTGATGATTATGCGGTCACCAACTCCTTGTTGAATTTGGCTATCAGTGGTATCAATTATATTACCACGACAAGGCTTTCTACCAATTTTGTGCTCCAACAAGACCTGGATATGATCACTGAAGGGCTAAACTTTAAAGGAACCCTGGCGGTAGATAATTCTTTTCAGGAAGCCAATAAGGGGATAAATGACCTTTATAACAGCCCCAATACTAAGTGGATCAATCCTTTTACGGGAGAAACTACTTTCACAAATATACTGGATCCCAATACCCGTTTTGATTATGCGGAGGCGATTACATGGCAGGACCAAGCTGGGGAAGTGGACAATAATGCATCTCAAAGAAGGCTTTTCTATCAACTACAATTGAACTATGCGAAAAGCATTGAAGGAAACCATAATTTCTCCCTGATGGGACTGCTGAACAGGCAGGAGGATGCCAGCGGAAGTGTCATTCCTAGTTACCGGGAAGATTGGGTGTTCAGGACCACTTATGATTATAAAAATAAGTACATGATCGAGTATAACGGTGCTTACAACGGCTCTGAGAAGTTCTCTCCCGAAAATCGTTTTGCCTTTTTCTCCTCTGGGGGATTGGGTTGGAATATTTCCGAAGAGAACTTTATGAAAAACCTGACCTTTGTAGACCGGTTAAAGTTACGGGCTTCTTATGGAGAAGTAGGGGATGACAATATCGGTGGACGCTTCCTATTTATGGATCAGTGGGCCTACGGGAGCACTTCCCAAATGGGGGTGATTGGTCAAGCGGGAGAAGACAGCCCCTATACTTGGTTCAGACAGAACGCAGTAGGTAACCCCAATGTGCATTGGGAGACGGTTTATAAATACAATGCAGGGTTGGAGTTTGGATTTTTGAATGGACTGATCAGCGGTAGCGTGGATTGGTTCAGGGACAATAGGGTGGATATCTTAATGGGTAGCGGACGTTCGGTACCCAGTTATTATGGTGCCACGGCCCCAGCGGCCAATTTGGGAAGAGTGGAAACCGAAGGGTATGAACTGACCATCGGTCTTAACCATACCTTTGGCAGTGGAATTCGACTTTGGGGAGATTTTTCCATGACCCATGCCATCGACCAAGTCCTTGATCGGGATGATCCCGAACTACGTCCTGATTATCAGAAGAATGCAGGTTATCAATTAGGGCAATATAGGAACCATATCAGTGCGGGCTATTACAATACTTGGGACGAACTATATGGCAGTCCCCAGCACAACACCAATGATATGGCCAAATTGCCGGGGAACTATTATATCGTAGATTTTAACGGTGATGGTGTTGTAGATTCTTTTGATGCTGCTCCCTATGGCTTTTCTGGCGTTCCCCAAAACACGTATAGCACCAACTTGGGGATAGAATGGAAAGGCCTGAGCCTGTACGTACAGTTTTACGGCGTGAACAACGTGACGCGGGACGTCTCACTCAGCAGTTTGGGCGGAGGCTTGAACCTGGTTTATGACGAGGGGACCTATTGGTCCAAGGAGAATACGTCCGCTGATTCACCTCTACCGCGATGGAGGTCACAGCCTGCCAGTTATAATTATGGCCCAAGGTACCTCTACGATGGTTCTTATCTCCGGCTAAAGAATGCTGAAATCGCTTATAATTTCCAGTCGGACTGGGTGAGAAATATGGGAATGAGCAATATGCGACTATACATCAATGGCAACAACCTCTTGCTGTGGACCGACATGCCCGATGACAGGGAATCCAACTTTGGAGGGCCATCTTGGCAAGGAGCCTATCCGACAGTAAGAAGGATCAACTTGGGTCTTAATGTTACATTCTAAACGAGCCAATCCAATGAACAATTATATAAAATCACTATTGAGGGCAACCATTTGGGTAGCGATGTTTTTTGTCGTATCTGCTTGTGAGGACTACCTAGAGAGAGCTCCGGAATCCATTATTTCCGAGGAGCAGGCCTTCCAGAATTTCACTAATTTTCAGGGATATGTAGAAGAGTTGTACCATTGCGTGCCCAATTTTACTTTGTCTAATTGGGTAAGTTCCTGGAACTGGGGAGAGGATGAAATAGAATCCACAGCGGGTACGTTTACCTTTTCCTATAACGTAGACCGAGGCAATTTTTGGGCGTGGCAAGTAGAAAATGGCGCTGGAAACAATGGCTGGCTGGATGCAAACGGAACCAATACGAACAGGGACCATAAAAACAAGGGGCTCTGGCCACTTGCCTGGTATGCCATCCGCAAAGCCAATATGGGGCTGGAAAACCTTTCCCTGATGAAGGATGCTACCGAGGAAGAGCGGCAATTGATCGAAGGACAGTTGTTGTTTTTCAGGGCTTGGTTCCATTTTTCGTTGATCCAGTATTTTGGGGGAATGCCTTATGTAGACCAAGTATTGCCCAGTGATGAACAATTGACCTTGCCACGCTTAAGTTATCATGAGTGTGCCGATAGGGTGGCTCAGGACTTGGAAAGAGCAGTAGACTTACTGCCGATCGACTGGGATGATACCACGACCGGAAGAAGGACTTTGGGCAAAAACCAGCTGCGGATCAATAAGATCATGGCCTTGGGCTATTTGGGTAAAAATTACCTATGGGCGGGGAGCCCGTTGATGAATTCGGTCTCTACAGGAAGCCAAACTTATCACGCGGAATACTGTAAGAAGGCTGCAGATACTTTTGGAGAACTACTACAACTTGTGGAAAGCGGGGAAACCCAATATGCCTTGCTGCCTTTTGAACAGTATAATGATAATTTCTATACAATGGGGCAAAACTGGGCATTGGCCGGGGGAACAGAGGCTATTTTCAGGTCCACTTATTACTCAGCCAATGATACCCACTGGCGGATTTCAAAACAGTATAAGCCTACTTTCATGGATGAAGGTGATCCGACAAATTTCTACCCTACGGCCAATTATGTCCATGACAACTTTGGGATGGCCAATGGCTTACCGCTACCGGATGACATTACACAGGCTGACCCAGCATCAGGATATGATCCAAACTACCCTTGGAAAGATCGAGACCCACGGTTTTACAAGACCATCGTGTATGACGGTGTAAAAGTGGTTCAGGGCGCCATCCCAGATGCTAATCAGGAAATCAATCGATATGCAAACCTCCATACCGGAGGGAGTTATCGAGAAGTGGTAACAGGAAGCTTATCGGGATATGCTTCGCGTAAATTCTCCCCGCTGGCAGCCAATAAATACGATAGGGCCTATGACTGGGGGAGCGCCCTGCATATCAATGTGCCCTATATGCGGCTGGCAGACATTTATTTAATGTATGCGGAGGCCACATTGATGGGGTACAATAGTTTAGGTGCCCCTTCCAATACCTTTTCTAAGACGCCTTTGGAGGCAGTTAACTTGATCCGTGAGCGCGCGGGGATACCTGGTGTTCAGGACAGGTTTTTGGGGTCTGTAGGTGATTTTCTTTCTGAACTTAGAAGGGAAAGGGCCGTGGAGCTGGCTTTTGAACGGCATCGTTTCAATGACCTTCGCCGGTGGATGCTCCTGACAGAAGAGCCCTATACCACCAAGACCTCCTTTGAGTTTGACCGGGCTGGAGAGTTCAATACCGATGATCCTACAGAGAACCGGATTGTGAACATGAGAGAGGAAGTGATCATCGAACGGAATTTCACTTCCAAACATTATTGGCTACCGCTAAAGCTGGCCGATGTAAGCCTTTATCCGGATTTTTATCAAAATCCTGGATGGTAAGTTGGATTACTTTTTCAATGGTAAAACTTAATGAATTTAAATGATGAGATATATAAAATTTATTTCGGTATGCTGTGTCTTTCTGGTGCTATTTCCATTGCACTTGACAGCACAAGGTACCATGAAGATAAACATTGAACCTATGGTCAAGGCCAGCTCAGGGAATCCTATCCGTGGGGCCATTGTGACCAGTGATCAGGATGACTATTCGGCCGTATCCGATAGCTTGGGCTCCGTAAAGCTGGAAGTGAGCTCAGGGGCTTACCTAGGAGTGGAGGCTCCAGGCTATGAAACCAAAATCCTTCAGGCATATGCTGGGTTGGAAGAAATAGTAATGTATCCCTACCTCGAAGGAGAGGAAGTCTTAGTGGCTTTTCAATCGAAAGATAAAAGAGATATCATGGGCGGTGTATCGTATGTCAATATGCCCAATATTTTGAATGAAAACTACATTACCTATCCCTTGGATGGGATGGAAGCATATGTGGGAGGCTATAACGGAAACCTATGGGGTAATAACAGCTACCTCACGTTGGTGGACGGAGTACCCCGTGACCTTGGCAGTGTGATGCCTACGGAAATTGCACAAATAACGTTTCTGAAAGGTGTTAACGCAATTGCACTCTACGGAAGTCGAGGTGCTAAGGGGGTGTTATTGGTGACCACCAAAAGGGGGGTGGCCAATACCCAGACCATTGAGGTACGTACGAATGCCGGAGTCAATATGCCCAAAAGCTATCCCAAATACCTAGGGTCCGGTGAGTACATGAGCCTCTACAATGAAGCGCGATCCAATGATGGGCTTAGTCCTTTATATTCCGAAGAAGATATCTATAATCATTCCTCCGGAGACAACCCCTATCGCTATCCTAATGTCGACTATTATTCAGAGGACTATTTACAGAAAGCCTATACCCGTTATGATGCCACCATGGAGATTTCCGGTGGTAATGAGCGGGCACGGTATTATACCAACCTTGGTTTTTGGACGGAGGGGTCTGTGCTGGATTTTGGGCAGGCTGCCGAAAACGGCAATGAGCGGTTCAATGTGCGTGGAAATGTGGATATCAACCTGAACGACTACATCTCTGCAAAAGTGGATGCAGCAGCCATTTTTTATAATGGTAAGGGCATCAATGCAGACTATTGGGGAGGATCTACCACCTTGAGGCCATACCGCTATGCGCCGCTGGTGCCGATCGATATGCTGTCTCCTGATGATGAGGTTTCGCAGAGTTACGTACAGAGCAGCCAGCACCTGATCGATGGCAAGTACCTGCTTGGCGGTACCCAGCTGGACCAGACCAACCCTATTGCGGGCAGCTATGCCGGAGGATCGTCCAAATATACCAGCAGGCAGTTTCAGTTCAATGCTGGGGTGGATGCAGATTTGAGTAATGTCTTGGAAGGGTTAAGCTTTAACTCCCTATTTGGATTGGATTATGCTACTTCCTATAACCTGTCTTTTAACAATGAATATGCGGTGTACCAACCCAGTTGGACAAATTTCAACGGGATGGATGAAATCGCCAGCCTTACCAAGTATGGTCAGGATGCCAGTTCCAAAACCCAAAATATCGGTGGAAGCTGGTTCAGGCAGACCCTGTCTTTTTCCGGACAGTTGAACTATCGGAAAAATATTGACAATCGACACCACATTTCGGGCATGCTGATTGCCAATGGTTTCCAGACATCCGAATCCGGACTTTACCACAAGACCAGTAACGCAAATTTAGGGCTTTATGGAAGTTATAACTATAAGGAAAAATACTACTTGGACTTTAGCGGTGCCATTGTTCATAGTGCCAAGTTGGCACCAGGCAATCGGAATGCTTTTTCTCCGACCGTGTCCCTTGGGTGGAGGCTCAGTGAAGAGGGTTTCTTAGCTTCTTCCAGTGTAGTGGACGACCTTAGGCTTTCCGTATCGGGTGGTATCCTCCATACCGATCTGGACATTGAGGAATATTACCTGTATGAAGGGATTTATACTGATGAAGGTTCTTGGTACGAGTGGAAAGATGGCCTTAACAACACGGCCACGGATGTAAGAAGAGGCGAAAACTTGGATTTGGCCATGCCAAAGCGGGAAGAGATCAGTGTAGAGCTGGATGCTTCCCTATATGATAAATTCATTACCCTGAATGGTTCCTTTTTTACCAGTAAAATGACCGGTTTGTTTGTTCAAAACAATAATATCTATCCGAATTATTTCAGCACGGGATGGCCAATATCCTCCTGGATTCCCTATATCAACTACAACAACGACCAACGAATGGGAGCAGACTTCCAACTGAACTTGAACAAGCGGATTGGACAGGTAGATTGGAGTCTCGGGTTCTCGGGTATTTACTACACGACCAAGGCCAGCAGGAGATCAGAAAATTTCGAGTTTGATTACCAAAGTCGGGTAGGAAAGCCGTTGGACGGCCTTTGGGGCTTGGAGAGTCTGGGCTTTTTTACTGGTGTCGATGATATCGAAAATAGTCCCCAGCAGGCATTTGGTGAAGTCATGCCTGGTGATATCAAATATAAAGACCAAAATGGGGATGGTATTATCAACGCACAGGATGAGGTCTATCTCGGCCGTGGCGGTTGGTCCGGGGCTCCCTTGACCATGGGCATAAACATCACGGCCAACTATAAAAACTTCACCTTCTTTGCCTTGGGTACCGCCCGTACAGGAGCTTATGCCATGAAGACCAATAATTATTTCTGGGTAAACGGTGATGACAAATATTCCGAAGTGGTCAGGGGACGTTGGACAGAGTCTACCAAGAACATGGCCACTTATCCAAGACTTACCACCTTGAACGGAGCCAATAATTTCCGCAATTCAGATTTCTGGATGTACAGCACCAACAGGTTTGACCTTTCTCGGGTCCAGCTTTCCTATACCTTCCCAAGCAGCATGTTTGGTGAGCGCTTCCTAAAAGGGCTGGACATTTACGCCAATGGTGCCAACCTGCTGACCATTTCTCCTAATAGAGAGATCCTCGAGATGAATATTGGTAGTGCCCCACAGACCCGGTTTTATAATGTGGGGATCAAAGCGAAGTTTTAACAAGACCCGAAAATAACCATGAAGATAAAGATGAACATAAAACTCGTCATTATGGCCTTGGTGTTGACCACCAGTTGTAGTGACCTTATTGATCCCGCGGTGGAAAATATCCAGCGCAAGGACCTTATCCGTGAAAGACCTAGTATGGTACAGGGATTGTTGTTGAATGCTTATTTAAGGATTCCCACCAATGGCTACAATTTTAGCGAAATGGCCACGGATGATGCGGTCAGCAATGACCTTGACAATGGCTTCCTGAACATGGCCACTGGACAATGGGCGTCCAATTTCAACCCTGTGGATAGATGGAATGCTGCCAATTCCGCCATCCAATACCTCAATGAGATGCTGACCGAAGTGGGCAATACCGAGTATGCCTCCAATCCACAAGTAAATCAAATGTTTTTGGACCGATTGACGGGCGAAACCCATGCATTGAGGGCCCTTTTTATGTATTACCTGTTACAGGCGCATGGTGGGGTAGCCGGAGGAGAGCTTTTGGGTGTCCCCATATTTTTGGAGCCCCAATCAGTGGATTCCGATTTTAATATGCCCAGAGCCACTTTTGATGACTGTATGGCGCAGCTGTATTCGGACCTAAATACTGCGATGGATTTACTTCCCATGGATTATAACAATATCGGGGATGAATCGATGATCCCTTCCAAGTACCGTGAAGGCGGGACTGGAGTAAATGATTACAACAGGGTGTTTGGGGATGATGCCAAGCAATTGGTTTCTGGAAGGGTCGCACGGGCAATACGGGCACAGGCTGCATTGTTGGCAGCCAGTCCTTCTTTTAACCTAGATAACGACCAAGCCAAATGGGGGGATGCTGCGACCTATGCAGGTGAATTACTAAACGATATCGGAGGTATAAGTGGTCTTGATCCCAATGGCGTGACCTGGTACAGTAATGCCTCGGTGATCGATGGATTGGGTGCTGGAAACAATCCGCCAGAAATCCTTTGGAGGGGATCCATCGGAGGTCCTACGAACGATCTGGAAACGCAGAATTTCCCGCCAACACTGTACGGGGAAGGATTGGTCAATCCTACCCAGAATTTAGTGGATGCCTTTCCCATGGCCAATGGCTATCCTATCAACGATCCTGCCGCTGGATATTCGGCAGAGTCACCTTATGCGGAGAGGGATCCAAGGTTGGCCCAGTTCATTTTGATCAATGGGAGCACAGCCGGCTCAACAGGAAGTACCATCAATACGGCCTTGGACTCGGATACTAATGATGGCCTGAACAAGGTGGAAACTTCTACGCGTACGGGGTATTACATGCGCAAACTTCTTCGTCAGGACGTAAACCTAGACCCAGTGGCCTCCACTGGACAGCGACACTTACAGCCGAGAATGCGCTATACCGAGTTCTTTTTGATCTATGCCGAAGCAGCCAATGAGGCCTGGGGGCCTTTGGCCAGTGGGAGCTTTTCCTTCTCGGCCTATGATGTGATCAAGGCCATCCGTCAGCGGGCAGGAATAGGATTGGACAATAATGATCCTTATTTGGAATCCATTAAAGGCGATCAGGATGCCATGCGCCAACTGATCAGGAACGAAAGACGGCTGGAGCTGAGCTTTGAAGGGTTCCGATTTTGGGACCTGAGAAGATGGGGTGCAGACCTGACCGAAACGGCTCAAGGTATGCGGATCCAAAATGAGGACGATTATTCCATTATCGATGTAGAAAACCGTGTTTATCAGGATTATATGATCTACGGCCCTGTTCCTTATAGTGAGCTATTGAAGTTCAGTGCACTCCAGCAAAATACAGGCTGGTGATTTGGAAAATGGGGAATGAAGAATGGTAAATAAATGATCAATGAAATAACAAGCAATAAAATGAAAAATAAAATATACTTAATCTTAGTATTCTCATTGGTTTTCTGCGCTTGCGAAAACCAGGATTGGGAATTTCCCAATTATGAATACCAAACGGTTTATTTTGCTTACCAGTTTCCAGTGAGGACCATCACCTTTGGGGAGGACATCTTTGATACTTCTCTGGACAATGAAGGCAAATTCAAGTTAATGGTGACCACAGGAGGCGTTTATTCCTCTCCAACTGATGTGACCGTCCAGCTAGAAGTGGATGAATCCTTGGCCGAGGGACTTTTGTTCGAAGAGGGCGGGGAGGAAATACAAATACTTTCTTCGGAATTCTACCAGCTAAGTTCCGAAACCGTTACGATTCCCAAAGGTACGGTGGCCGGAGGGGTGGAAGTACAGCTTACCGGAGCCTTTTTTAACGATCCCCGTGCAGTGAACAGAACTTTTGTACTTCCTGTAAAAATTACAGAAGTGATGAATGCCGATTCGGTATTGTCCGGCACTCCCGTGGTAGAAAATCCCAAGAGGGCGATAGCAGATGACTGGTTTCCTACACCCAAGGACTTTACGCTATATGCAGTAAAATACATCAATGAATGGCATGGCAATTATCTGCGTAGGGGCAGGGATATCATCACTGGTAAAGACCCGGCAATTATCGATGAAACAGTGGTTCGCCATGAAGAAAACGTGGTGGATGATGAGATCAATGAACTGGTAACCCAATCCATGACCGAGGTAGTGTTTCCGCTGACCTTGACGGGAGAAGGAGGAGTGAACGTCACTGCAGATCTTTTGCTCACTTTTAATGATGACGGAAACTGTACCGTTTCTGCTGCCCATGATGGATACACAGCTTCGGGAACAGGGACTTTTGTGAAGGATGGTGAGAAGTCCAGCTGGGGAAACCAAGATCGGGATGCGTTATACCTCGAATATGAGATCGATATGGACCAGATGCACGTGGCCACTGTGGATACTTTGGTGCTCAGGAACCGTGGTGTGGGGATGGAAACGTTTAGTCCTGTGCGCAAATAAAACACATAGAGAGAAATGATGAATTAGTAGGCTCGAACGTATTCGTTCGATAGTGGATTGTGGACATTTCATCCGTAACCTAACAACTCAATAACCAATGAACATAAAAATAAGATATATCAATATACTGGGAATACTCGCTATAAGCCTCGGTACATCTTGTGTGGACTATGTGCCCACAGATGAATACCAAGTGGAAAAACCTGAAAGTATTGCCCTGCAGGAGGAATTGAATGCCTATCAGACCCTGAAATCCTATGTGGACAGCACTGCTCACCCCAATTTTATCCTGGGGGGCGCGGTGACCCAGTCCGAATATGCCGATAAAGGGGTGATGTACCGCTTGATTAACAGTAATTTCAATGAAATAACGGCGGGTTATGGGATGAAACATGGCGCGGTTGTACAATCCGATGGCAGCCTACTGCTGGATGGCGTGAACGCGATGTATGTAGCAGCAGCTTCGGCAGGAACCAGTATCTACGGTCATACCCTTTGCTGGCATGCCAACCAAAATGCAGGTTATTTGAATGGATTATTAGAGCCGCTTGTGGTCAATTCCCCTGCCTTTGCGAATGAGCTGGACCTTTCAGCAGCCATGGCCGGGGACCTAACCGAATGGGAGAGTCATGGTGATATGGTCTTGTCTGAAGGCGAAGGAATGGGCATGGGAACACCAGCCTTTAAGTTGACTGCTGGTGTCAGCGTTTCAGCTCCCGGAGACCTCCAATTGGTCACTCCCGAAATGGCCATTGTCCCTGGAAACGAATATGAGATCGTAGCCTATGTCAAATCCGATCGGCCAGCAGAAGGAAGGATCAGCTTTGAAGGGCTGGAGAACAATGAGCCGGAAATCGACTGGATGTCCACTGGTATGGCCTCGGCTACTTTCCAGACTTCCATGTCTTGGAAAGAGGTACGGTTTAGGGTCAGAGATTTCCAAGGAGAGACTTTTAAGATCAAATTTGATATGGGCTATACCGAAGGAGCCACCTACTACCTTGATATCAATAACCTGTACGTCTATAATCCCAATGGTGAGCCGATGACCAATAACCTCGTCGTGGACGGGGATTTTGAGGCCGGCACCGGTTGGGGAGGCTGGGGGAACAACTCTACCCGTGGCATTACCGAGGATGGGTTGGGTTTTGGTGGAGAAGGCAAGGCCTTCTTTGTGACCAATCCATCGGTAACGGGTGGATTTTGGGAAGTGCAGACCTCCTATGAGTTAGGCGAGCCCCTTAAAAATGGAGAAGCTTACAAATTGTCCTTTTGGGTAAAAGGTGATGCCCAGGGCATTATCCGACCCGAACTACAGAGCCCTGACTATTCCTCCAATGGATATGGTCAAGTAATGGTCACCCAGGAATGGCAGCAGGTAGAGCTTACCACCACCGCCACTGCAGATGATAGAAGCCGGTTGATCGTCAGTTATGGGGAGTTTGCCGGAACCGTATATATCGACAATGTAGTCCTGAGCAGTGCCTCTCTTTCCGGTGGTTCTACCACCTTGGTACAAAAGACACCCGAAGAAAAAGAAGCGATTCTTTCAGGTGAACTTGAGCGCTGGATAGCCGAAATGGTGACCAACAGCAAAGAACATGTCAACGCCTGGGATGTAGTCAACGAACCCATGGATGATGGCAATCCCTACGAACTGAAAACGGGCATTGGTAAAACCGATATGGCGTCCGATGAATTTTATTGGCAAGATTATATGGGCAAGGACTATGCTGTCAAGGCCTTTCAGTGGGCCAGGGAATACGGCAATCCAGATGACCTTCACTTTATCAATGACTATAACCTGGAATATAACCTGGACAAGTGTCAGGGCATCATCGACTATGTCGCCTATCTGGAAAACAAAGGGGCCCAGGTGGACGGTATCGGTACGCAGATGCACATCGGCATTGATTCCAATAAGGAGAATATCGCCAAGATGTTTGAAATGCTGGCGGCCACAGGCAAGCTCATCAAGGTTTCTGAGTTGGATGTAAGGGTCAATACGCCCAGTCCCACTGCTGAAATACTCGAACAGCAAGCCGAAATGTACAAGTACGTGGTGGATATGTACCTGCAATATATTTCTGAATCGCAGCGGTATGGCATTACGGTCTGGGGCATTACGGACAGCCCTGATGATGCCAATTGGTTACCTGGAGAGCACCAAGGGCTTTGGAACCTTAACCTTAACAGGAAACCTGCATATGCCGGGTTTGTGGAAGGGCTAGAGGGAATGTAATAATTTCAAGGCCCATTAATTAAAAGAAATAATAAGCTATTTATTCTGTGATGATGTTGATAATTAATTGTATAATAGGTACTTATCGTAGCGTTGGGAAGTGCCTATTGTTTGCGCTGATGATGGTATTTGTTGTCAAAGGAAATGCCCAAACACTGGAGAGCCAAACACTAAAGCAGGCCCTCAAGGATAACTTTGCCATTGGCACGGCCATGAATGCTTGGCAAATTACAGGCAGAGATACAGCCGCTACCAGAATCATTAAGGAGCAGTTCAACGCCATTGTGGCGGAAAACTGTATGAAAAGTGGCCGTTTACAGCCAGAGGAAGGAAAATTTACCTTCGAATTAGCGGATCAGTTTGTGGAATTCGGGGAACAAAACGATATCCTCATCAATGGCCATACTTTGATTTGGCACTCTCAGGCACCTAGGTGGTTTTTCACGGATGAAGAAGGGCAGGACGTCTCACGCGAAGTGCTGATCGAGCGGATGAAGAAGCATATCCATACCGTGGTCGGAAGGTACAAGGGCCGAGTGGCTACCTGGGATGTGGTCAACGAGGCCATTTTGGACGATGGCAGCTATCGGGAAAGTAAGTTCTACCAGATTATCGGAGAGGATTTTATCAAGCTGGCCTTCCTGTTTGCCCATGAAGCTGATCCCGAAGCCGAGCTGTATTATAATGACTATTCCATGGCCGAGCCCGGGAAAAGGGAAGGGGTCGTGCGCATGGTCAAAAAGCTCCAAGCTGAAGGCGTCAAGATCGATGGTATAGGCATGCAGGGGCATATTGGCCTGCACCATCCTGAAATCAGAGAATTTGAAAAAAGCATTGAGGCCTTTGCCGATTTGGGCGTGGAAGTGATGGTCACCGAGCTGGACCTTACCGTGCTTCCTTCCCCTTGGGATGACCAAGGTGCAGAGGTCAGCAAGAACTTTGATTACGAGGATAAAATGAATCCTTTTCCAGACGGATTGCCGGATGAGGTAGTGGATGCTTTCAATGCGCGTTACCTTGAGTTTTTTGGCTTGTTTTTAAAACACCGGGACAAGATATCCAGGGTAACGCTCTGGGGAGTGGCCGACCAGCATTCTTGGAGGAATGGATGGCCCATCCGCGGAAGGACAGATTATCCATTACTGTTTGACCGGGACAACAAGGCCAAGGAAGTAGTTTCCCACATTATCCAATTGTCGAACCAATAATAGATTTGTATCTATGCGAAATTTTGCCCAGTCATTTTTGACATTCATCATGCTCTTCAGTTGGGGGCTTACCAGTTTAGCTCAGCAAAATGGTAAGCTGCGCAACCCGCTGATCCACGCCGATGTGCCCGACATGTCCATGGCCCGTGTCGGAGATACTTACTACATGAGCAGCACCACGATGCACATGAGCCCGGGAGTTCCCATTATGAAATCCAAGGACCTGTCCAATTGGAAATTGGTCAATTATGCCTACGACCGATTGGGGGAAGTGGATGCGATCAACTTGGAGAATGGAAAAAATGCCTACGGAGCAGGATCATGGGCTAGCTGCTTGAGGTATCACGAAGGAACCTATTATGTCAGTACATTTTCTTCCACTACAGGCAAGACCTATATTTTCACCACCAAGGATCTGGAAAAGGGCCCTTGGAATTCGCATTCCTTTTCACCTTCCTATCACGACCATACCTTGTTTTTTGATGATGATGGCAAGATATACATGATCTGGGGCGGGGGAAAACTCAGCATGGTGGAGCTAAAGGAAGATTTGTCCGGTGTCAAAACGGAAACTGAAAGCGTATTGATCGAAAATGCCACCGCCCCTTCGGGCCCTGATGTGATGCTTCCAGCAGAAGGCTCCCAACTCTTCAAGGTGGACGGTAACTATTACCTGTTCAATATTTCTTGGCCGCAAGGGGGGATGAGAACGGTCATCGTGCACCGTGCTGAGCAGATTACAGGGCCGTATGAAGGCAAGGTCATGCTGCAGGACAAAGGTGTGGCCCAAGGGGGACTGATCGATACTCCGGAGGGAGAATGGTATGCCTATCTTTTCCGTGATTATGGAGCAGTAGGAAGAATTCCTTATTTGGTGCCTGTAAAATGGGAAGATGGCTGGCCAGTGCTGGGAACAGCCGGAAAAGTGCCCGATCAATTGGATCTTCCGGCTAACAAAAGCTTGATTCCGGGGATGGTGGCCTCCGACGATTTTGACCGAAAAAAGGAAGCCAAAGACCTGCCTTTGGTCTGGCAGTGGAACCATAATCCCGACCCGGAGTTTTGGTCTGTCAGGGAAAGAAAAGGTTACCTGAGATTGACCACAGGAAGGGTGGACGCTTCATTGATGGAAGCTAAAAACACCTTGACCCAGCGAACCATTGGTCCAAGGTGTGAAGGGATTACCAAAATTGACATTTCAGGAATGAAGGAAGGGGACTTTGCCGGTCTCGCCCTGCTCCAGAAACTTTACGGGCAGGTAGGGGTAACAGTAGCAAATGGTGAAAAAGCCATTGTAATGGTCAATGCCGATTCCGGAGTAGCCAAAGAGATCGAACGTGTACCCATAAGCGCAACATCAGTCTACCTGAAAGCCACCTGTGATTTTACCGACCGCAGGGATGAGGCCAACTTTCACTACAGCCTTGATGGAAAAGAGTGGAAGCCCATCGGATCTACCCTGCACATGAAGTACACCCTTCCACATTTTATGGGCTACCGGTTTGCGTTGTTCAATTACGCCACCAAATCACCGGGAGGCCATGTGGATTTCGACTTCTTTCACATTAACGATAAATTCTAAACCAACGTCAATTACAAAATGCCTAAAATAACCAACCTTAAAAGCTACCTGTTATTGCCTCTTTTGTTTACCATATGGGCAGGTACTGCACTGGCCCAAAACCCGCTGGTAAGGGATCAGTTTACAGCAGACCCATCGGCCATGGTGGTCGGTGACAGGGTGTATGTCTATCCTTCGCATGATATCTATTGTGCCGAAAATAATGGAAGGGAAAATTGGTTTTGTATGCAGGATTACCATGTTTTTTCCTCCGAAAACCTCACCGAATGGACCGATCACGGAGCGATCCTCCATCAGGAAGATGTTCCTTGGGGCAATCCCACCGCCAACAGCATGTGGGCACCGGACTGTATAGAAAGGAACGGCAAGTACTATTTTTATTTTCCCGACCACGGCAAAGATTCCAGCATCAATGGTAAAGGCTTTACCATAGGAGTGGCCGTGGCCGACCATCCCGAAGGGCCTTTCGTTCCCGAGCCCCAGCCTATTAAGGGAGTAAAGGGGATAGACCCTAATGTGTTTATTGATGATGATGGCCAAGCCTATCTCTATTGGTCACAAGAGCATATTTATGGTGCTAAACTCAAGGGAAACATGCTCGAACTGGCAGGGGATCCGGTGATCTTAAAGGAGCTTCCGAGCGAAGGATTGAAAGAAGGCCCTTATATGTTTAAAAAAGATGGTGCTTATTACCTGACCTATCCCCATGTGGCCAATAAAACTGAGCGATTGGAGTATGCAGTCGGCAAGAGCCCTCTGGGACCTTTTGATTTTAAAGGCGTTATCATGGATGAATCCCCCACGGGCTGCTGGACCAATCACCATTCGATCATACAGTTCAAGGGGCAGCACTATTTATTTTATCATCACAATGATTATTCGCCGGGATTTGATAAAAACCGCTCCATTAGGGCGGACAGCCTTTTTTTTGAAAATGATGAAAGCATCCGAAAAGTGGTGCCGACCCTTCGGGGAATTGGGTTGACCCAAATGACCGATCACATTCAAATGGACAGGCACAGTGCACTTGGAGAACAGGGAGCTTCCATAGCCTTTTTGGACCCATCACAGCCTTTTATGGGATGGAAAGTTACTTTGGCAGGTGGAGCTTGGGTGAAGTATAACCGTGTCGAATTCCATCAAGGTGTCCAAACGGTACGCCTCCGCATCCAAGCCAAGGATGCGGGAAAATTGGCATTGCGATCAGGAAAGGAGGATGGACAGGTCATGGCGGAGATCGGATATTCGGAGAGTGAGGACTGGACAGTAGTCCAAGGAAAAGTCAAAGGAAACCCTTCCGGCATCCATGACCTCGTATTGGTGAATGAAAATGGAAAAAGGGTGGCGGTCGATTGGATCAATTTTGAGTAAGGAAAGTAAAGGAAATGAAGCAAATCAATTCATTTAGCAACTTCAGGCCAATGGAGTTTTGGTGGAAGTGTTTAACACATTAGACGGTTATGGTTTTGTGTCAAGCCATGAGGAATATAAAACCTACTTTTTGAGATGAAGAGGGTGGTCCAGCGGTTAAAGAAGTTTAATTGATATACATTTCTTTGGATAATGCCTACGAAAATAAACTGTCTCTGGTTATGAGTAAAACAATAAATGAAATGATGCTTTTAAATGGAAAATATGGAAAAAATGAACAAGAAGCCTTTATCTATACATAATTGGGGGACTACAGCCGAAGTACTCGTTCTTTTGTGTTTACTTTTATTATTTGACATAAAAGTTCAAGCTCAGGGAGTAAACCGTGATAGCCTCAACCGCGTGACCCAGCAAGACTACGATGACATGAAACAAAAGCTGGGACTAAAAGCAGCCATGCGCCCAGGCCCTTCTGGAAATACTTCCGCACCTAATGCCGCCAATACTGATGAACCAAAAGTGAGGAGCTATTCCTTGCCTGATCCACTTATTACAAACGACGGAAAAAAAGTCACGTCAAAAGGGGTTTGGGAGGAAGAAAGAAGGTCTCAAGTCGTACTGGACTTAGAAACCGAAATGTATGGGACATTGCCCGCCAATTTACCTGCTGTGACCTGGCAGGTAGTTTCCGAGAAAGATACCACAATTGCAAATTTTGCGGTGACCGAAAGATTATTGGTCGGGAAAGTGGACAATTCTTCCTATGCCGATATTGATGTACAAATTGAGTTGCTCGTGGGAATACCTTCTGCAGTAACAGTGGACGTTCCGTTGGTCATGGAATTTGGATTCATCCGATGGCCATTTGGCAATCCTTCAGCGGAGCCCGCCAGTTATTTCATGTCCCCTTACGAACCCCGTTGGAAACAGCAATTGCTGGCTAAAGGATGGGGATACGCCGTATTGGTTCCTTCAAGCATCCAACCGGATCATGGTGCTGGATTGAGAACTGGAATTATCGGATTGGCCAATAAAGGGGAATTCAGGGCACCGGAACAATGGGGAGTACTTCGTGCTTGGGCATGGGGAGCCAGTCGGGCGATGGATTATTTTGAAAGCGACCCAAATGTGGATGCTTCTAGGATTGGCATTGAAGGTACATCTCGGTACGGAAAAGCAGCCTTGGTCACGATGGCCTTTGATGAACGGTTTTCACTTGGATTTATAGGTTCCTCTGGTGCTGGGGGAGCTTCCATATTGAGGAGAAATTTTGGAGAACAGATAGAAAACTTGGCTTCTTCAGCCGAATACCATTGGTTTTGCGGAAATTTCTTGAAATACGCCAGTGACCTTACCGTAGATGATTTGCCGGTGGATGCGCATTCCCTTGTGGCACTTTGTGCACCTAGGTCTGTTTTTATAAGCGTTGGCTCGCCTTTTATAGAAGGGCAATGGGTAGATGCAAAAGGGATGTTTTTGGGAGGAGTCCATGCAAGTGCAGTGTATGAACTTTTGGGCAAGAAAGGGCTTGGAACTTCGGAATTCCCGAAAATGGGCACTGCCTTGACCAGTGGAGAAGTAGCCTTCAGGCAGCACGCAGGCGGCCATTCCACTGGCCCAAATTGGAGTACTTGGATTGCTTGGGCCTCCCGGTATTGGGGCCATTGATTGATGAAGAAAACCATTAGTTTAATGAAAACGATAATTTATTTAAAATCATGATGGGACTATCCAAAAAGTAGCGCAAACCAAAGAGGGTGTTAGCTCTGCGGAATAGTAGCGTGACCTTGACTTGACAACATTTATTGAACCTAACTCATCCAAAAAAAACTTAAAACTGAAACATGAAACCGATATTGGGAAAATTCTTATTGATAGTGGTCATTTTGGCCTTAGGACATTCAGGACAAGCGCAGGACAAGAACTTTTATGTTTTTCTTGCTTTTGGCCAGTCCAATATGGAAGGAGCAGCAAAATCTGAAGGACAAGATGCCCAGGTGGACCGAAGATTTCAGGTGCTGCAAGCGATCGATTGTCCAGACTTGAAACGAGAAAAGGGCAATTGGTACCCTGCAGTACCACCCTTGACCAGGTGTCACACTGGACTGACGCCAGTGGATTATTTTGGAAGAACCTTGGTGGAAACGTTACCGGACAGTATCCGGGTAGGCGTGATCAATGTATCGGTGGGAGGTTGTAAAATTGAACTTTTCGAAAAGGATAGCTACAAGAGCTACGTGGAAACAGCTCCTGACTGGATGATCAATATGATCAATGCCTATGATGGAAACCCTTATCAACACCTAGTAGCACTTGCAAAAACAGCCCAAAAGGATGGGGTCATTCGGGGGATATTGCTTCATCAAGGAGAATCCAACACGGGGGACCAGCAATGGCCCAAAAAGGTGAAGGGGGTGTATGAAAACCTGCTTTCAGAACTGGGCTTGGCCGCAGAAGAGGTTCCTTTACTTGCGGGGGAAATGGTCAGTGCGGCACAAGGAGGGAAGTGTGCCAGTATGAACGCCATATTGGCTACTTTGCCTGAGGTCATTCCCTCGGCACATGTGATTTCTTCGGAAGATTGTGAGGCCGTTTCAGACGGACTGCATTTTTCAGCAGCAGGATATCGAAAACTTGGTAGGCGATATGGAAACCAAATGCTTTCAATTTTAGGATATTAACATAAGCAGATCATGAAAAAAACAGCCTATTTATTGATCATTTTCTTGTTGGGTGCAGTTGGTGGATACGCTCAGCAATTGGAAAAAGAAGCTCCCGAAGGTTTTGACCAAGTGCGAGAGACGATTGCCCATGGTCACCTAGATACAGTGGAGTATCACTCAAAGACAGTGGGCACTGCCCGTAAGGCGGTGGTTTACACTCCGCCAAACTATAACGAGGATAAAAAATACCCGGTGCTTTATTTGTTGCATGGAATTGGAGGAGATGAAACAGAATGGATTAGGGGCGGGCAGCCACAAGTGATCATGGACAATCTCTATGCAGCAGGAAAGGCTGAACCCATGATCATCGTCATGCCCAATGGCCGTGCCATGAAGGATGATCGTGCCACGGGAAACATTATGGCCAAGGATAAGGTGGAGGCCTTTGCGACATTTGAAGATGACCTGCTTCATGACCTGATCCCTTTTGTGGAGGAAACTTATCCTGTTTTGGTGGACCGTGAGCATCGGGCTATCGCTGGGCTATCCATGGGAGGAGGCCAAACCCTGAATTTTGGCTTGGGTAACTTGGGGGAATTTGCCTGGGTGGGCAGCTTTTCGGCCGCCCCCAATACCAAAAGCCCGGAAGAGTTGGTTCCTGACCCCACCACAACTAAGGAGCAGCTAAAATTGCTGTGGATCTCATGCGGTGACCAAGACGGTTTACTCGGCTTCAGCCAGCGCACCCATGAGTATTTGGCCATCAATGATGTGCCCCACATCTATTATATCGAAGAAGGCGGCCATGATTTTAAGGTATGGAAGAACGGCCTTTATATGTTTTCCAAGCTTTTGTTCAAGCAGGTAGACCAATCAAAATTCGACCAGTACAGTCCATTGGGAGTACCTGCGGAGACCAACGCAAGAGGAGCGAAATACCCACAAAATTCCAAGACCATTTCCAGCCCTGACGGCAATCTTGAAGTAATCGTGTCCTTCAACAAAGGCATGGCCCAATATACGGTTCGTTATCAGGATAAAGCAATGCTGGAGAATTCCCCTTTGGGACTGGTGACCAATGAGGGGGGATTTGCCTCCAATGTCAAGGGTATCCCGGTAAATACAGCCTGCTAGCGCGTAGAAGTGGGAAGCATTGGTATATCGCTTGAGTCAATGCGGAGAGTACTGCCAAGACCTTGAAAATCGATCTTCCCATGCTCAAGGGCCAGGAAGTTTTTTTGTACAATGATGATACGAAAAGACAGCCTTCACTCCAAAACATTGAAGTGGAAAATAGTGGGGAATTGACCATTACGATCCAGCCCAAAGGCGGGTTTGTCATCATCAGTCACGGACTGGAAGCATTAAGTGATCAAAAATAGCAGCAGCAGAACCTATGAAAATACTTCACATTCAATATATCATTCTAGGGTTGATACTGTTTCAGGCTGGAAATAGCCATGCCCAAAACCCGATTATCCAAACCTCCTATACGGCGGATCCCGCTCCGATGGTTTATAATAACAAGTTGTATTTATATACTTCCCATGATGAGGATAATTCTACATGGTTTACCATGAATGACTGGAGACTGTTCACGACCGAGGATATGGTCAACTGGACAGATCATGGGGCAGTTTTGTCTTATAAGGAATTTAGCTGGGGCAAGATGAACGCCTGGGCACCACAGTGTATAGAACGGGACGGTAAATTCTATATGTATGTGCCGATTACCGATAGGGACAATAAAAACGGCATTGGGGTGGCGGTGGCGGACAGCCCTTATGGCCCTTTCATTGATCCTTTGGGCAAGCCGTTGATCAGCAATAGTATGGCCGATATAGACCCGACCGTTTTTGTGGACGATGGTGGGCAGGCTTACCTGATATGGGGAAACCCGGTATGTTATTATGTGAAACTGCATGAAGACATGATATCTCTTGATGGGGAGATTGGACAGTTTCCCAATACGATTGAAGCTTTTGGTAAACGGGAAGGCAAGGAGGATCCACGGCGTCCGACCACTTATGAGGAAGGCCCTTGGTTATATAAAAGAAATGACCTGTACTACCTGCTTTTTGCGGCGGGGCCTTTGCCAGAGCACATTGGTTATTCGACCAGCGAGCACCCTACAGGGCCATGGGAATACCAAGGTGTACTGATGCCGACAGAAGGGGAGAGTTTTACCAACCATCCGGGTATGGTGGATTTTAAGGGTAAAACCTATTTGTTCTACCATAACGGTGCTTTGCCTGGAGGAAGCGGATTTACACGGTCTGTCTGTGTCGATGAGGTGAAGTTCAATGAAGACGGCACCATCGTTCCCATGAAAATGACAGCAGGAATCACCAAGAGTTTGGGAACAATCAATCCTTACATCAAAAATGAAGCGGAAACCATTGCTTGGTCGGAAGGGGTCAGCGCTGCCAATAATAAGCGGGTAGGCAATTTTATCAAAGCAGATGATAGCGGGACCTACTCTGTGGTAAAAGGTGTCGACTTTAGGGAAAATGGTCCTCATACGATCAATGTCCGGGCAGGGACTACCCATAATGGAAACGTAAGCATTGAGGTGAGGCTCGATCGTTTGGAAGGGAAACTTATCGCTGAACTTCCTGTGCCGCTTACCGGTGGCAGTGATCGATGGGCGTTGATAAATGAAGCAGTAAAGGAAGTATCAGGCGTACATGACCTTTACTTTGTGTATAAAGGAAATGCTCCCAGGGACATTTTATATTTTGACTATTGGATGTTTTCTGAATTAACCAATAAGTGACCTTCCAACAGTCCGCTACCAAATCTTAAAGAGATCCCAATCAAGGGAACTGAACGGTCGGATTCGGCCATAAAATACATTGAATCAATCTTAAGACAATAAAAATGAAAAATCAACCTATTATCCTATTGGCGTTTTTATGGACGGTTTTCGTCTCCAACCAAGTTTTGGCCAGGCAAAACACTAACGGCAACCCGTTGTTTACCAAGGTGACTTATCAGGGGAATGATCGGGTATATGAAGAAAACCCACTTGAATCAGATGAATTTTATAATCCCATCCTTCAGGGCTGTTACCCTGACCCGGCCATTACCAGAAAGGGAGATGATTATTATATGGTCTGTAGCTCCTTTGCTATGTTCCCTGGAGTACCGATATTTCATTCTAATGATTTGGTAAACTGGACCCAGATCGGTCATGTGCTGGACAGGACGTCCCAGTTGGATGTACATGATACGGGGATAAGTGAAGGAGTGTATGCCCCAGACATCCGCTATAATCCCTACAATGACACATTCTATATGATCACTACCGCATTTGCCGGAGGGCTGGGGAATTTCGTGGTCAAAACCAAAGACCCCAAGAAAGGCTGGAGTGAGCCGTATAAATTGAATTTTCAAGGTATTGACCCCGCTATATTCTTTGATGATGATGGCAAGGCTTACGTGGTACACAATGATGCGCCGGCACAGGGAGAGGAATTGTATACCGGCCACCGGGTAATCAAAGTTTGGGAGTATGATTTGGAAAAAGACCAGGTCATTGCCGGGACGGACAAAGTAATTGTAAATGGAGGTGTGGACTTGGCCAAAAAGCCTATATGGATTGAAGCTCCCCATATTTACAGGAAGAACAATAAATACTATTTGATGTGTGCGGAAGGTGGTACCGGTGGTTGGCACAGTGAAGTGATCTTTGTAAGTGATGATCCCAAAGGGCCGTACAAGCCTGCACCAAGCAACCCGATTTTGAGTCAGCGGCATTTATCGCAGGACCGTCAAAACAAAGTGGACTGGGCGGGTCATGCGGATTTGACGCTAGGACCTGATGGCAAATATTACGGCGTTTTCTTGGGCATTCGCCCCAATGAAAAAAATCGGGTAAACACCGGTCGGGAAACCTTTATCTTACCAGTAGATTGGTCCGGTGAGTTTCCCGTTTTTGAAAACGGATTGGTGCCTATGGAGCCCAAACTGAAAATGCCCGCTGGCATGGAGAACAAAACCGGACAGGAAGGTTTTTTCCCAAATGGCAACTTTACTTTCACAGAAGATTTTACTTCCGAAAAACTGGACTATCGTTGGATCGGGTTGAGAGGCCCAAGGGAAGCCTTTATTGCCAAAACCAAAGACGGCCTGCAGATCACACCTTTTGACAGTAATATCAAAGAGGTCAAACCTACTTCTACGCTCTTTCATAGACAGCAACACAAGAATTTCTCTTTCACCACCACCATGGAATATCAGCCCCAATCGGAAAAGGACTTGGCGGGCTTGACCTGTGTGCAGAGCGAGGCCTTCAATTATGTGTTTGGTATAACCAAAGTAGGAAAGAAAAATTTCCTGCTGTTGGAGAGGACCGAAGCAGAGGGCAGAGGAAGAAACCGGGAAGTTAAATCTGAAATCTTGGCAAGTACGGAGATTGACCTTGAAAATCCGGTGTCACTGAGAGTAAGTGCTAATGGAGATGATTTTGAGTTCAGCTATTCCACCAACGGGACGGATTACCAACACCTGGGCGGAACGGTGTCCGGGGATATTCTGTCCACCAATGTGGCAGGTGGATTTACGGGTAATATGATCGGCCTTTATGCTACGAAAGCCAATGATGCATTACCTGTTTCGGAATAGGAATTTCTATAAACCTTCCATGCTTTGGATGTTTCAAGTTTCACTATTTCAGTAGGCTGCATTTCCAAATCTAGAAGGTTGACTTGCCAATAAAAAAGCAATTTACCCTAAGCCATGAAATCGAACATAACGAAGAATATCACACAGAGGGACGATTATCAACCATGCGAGATGCCATATGACCGCTGAAAAACTTATATAAACATATGAAATACCTATTCAAACCTATCAACCTGAAGAGGTGGGGACTTTATGTCCTCGCTTCTTTATGGATGCTGTCCTGTGTGGAGGATGCTGACAAAGTGCACAAAGCAGCCCTGCTCAAATGGGACACGGTAACGTTGTCTGCAGGTGGACCTACCAGTGGTGGCAGTGTTTCGGTGAAGGTTGATTGGGCTTTTATCCAGTGGAATATGCAAGTGGAGGAATTGCTGGAAGGAGTGGGGATAAGCAAGAATTGGTCTACTGGCCCAATGGAAGGGACTTGGAAAGTCCCCCTTTTATGAGGCCGCGTCCTATGATATACAAGAATAATTTTAACCTATTTAAATAACCAAATGATGTTATATCTAATGAAAACCCTCGCTAAAACTGTCCTTGCAGGAGTTCTGTTCTTTGGTGTGAAAGCTACCATGGCGCAGGATGGCACGATGTATCCACTTGACAACCCAGAGGAACCCAATGCCATCCCACTGGGTACAGGAGGTGTAGAAGACCAACCTGCTCCGGAGAGCTGGTTTCGTCAATGGGGCGACCCGATGGCCAGAAATATCAGTACCGCCACCCTGACCCCTTTCTTACCCGAACCCGGCAAGGCTAACGGTACTACAGTGATCGTAGCCCCGGGGGGAGGCTTTAGATGGCTTTCCTTGGGTAATGAAGGCTGGGAAGTGGCAGAAGCCCTTGCTGAGCAGGGGATCACGGCATTTGTGCTCAAATACAGGCTGCACCCGACCCCAGAGTCTTTGGAGGATTTCAGCAATTCCATGAATAGCACCTTTGACGAAGCATCCAAATCGACACAAGACGGAGAAGATCGTCCCCGACCTCGCAGGGGCCTGTCTGATCAACTCGAAGATGCAGAAGCCGCCTATGCCATGATTGTTGAGCGCGCCGAAGAGTGGGGAGTAGACACAGACAGGATAGGCATGATCGGCTTTTCGGCAGGAGCCGGACTTACCATGCACAGCACACTCAACTCAGAGACCATGGATTTGGCATTTATCGGCCCGATCTATGGGGGGATGGGAGAAGTAGAGGTGCCAAAGAATGCACCACCCATGTTCAATGTAATTGCCAGTGATGATTTTCTGTTCAACGGGCAATTTGGTGTGATCCGCTCCTGGTATGAAGCGGGTATACCGGTAGAATTTCACCTTTACCAAAATGGAGGTCATGGTTTTGGGCTAGGAAACCCCGATCGTACCAGCAACCGTTGGTTTGAGGCTTTTATATACTGGTTGGATGTGAATGGCTTTCTGAAGGGGGAGGACAGGTGAAAACTGAAAACCAGAGACGGAGACTTGTTTTTGGCTGGAAAAAGGAGAAGTTATTTGAATTGGTCAAAAGGCTAAAAAGAGAACAATATCCTTATCAATAGCATCGGGATGCAGGGGCATTGGTTTGTAGGAACTTTTGAGGAAGGCATCCGTAACACGCTGGATTTGTAGAGACAGTTGAGTGGGTGGAATTCAGATAACACATATAACAGGATAATTTACCGTTCGCATCAGTAAAAAGTAAAGTCTCCTTTCCGAATAAATAAAACTTGATCAATAACTAATAAATGAGTTAAAATGTGGACAAAAACTAAATTTATATTTGCACTTTTAATGGCTCTTTTGTTTTCGGTGTCTTTTCTTTTGGCAAAAGAAAAGACACCGAAAACAAAGGGAAAATTCAGAGTAATGGTGCTGTCGGACTTTCCTCCAATAGGTGTGGTAAAAGGTGGCGATGATGTTCCTAACACCCAGAAAAGTGATCCAGATGATATGCAGTCTATTGTTCGTTTTCTACTTTATTCCAATGAATTCGACGTAGAGGGTTTGGCTGTAACGGCGGGAACCTTTGCCATGATAGCGGACAAAAACAATATGTTGGAGGTCATTGATGAGTATGAAAAGGTTTATGATAACCTGAAATCATATGACCCAGATTACCCCACCGCTGACTATCTACGCTCTGTTACATACGAGGGTAAGGGGAATAACCACGGACTTAATATTAAATGGGGATGTGGAAAACAAGATTATACAGATATTATCGGGGAAGGGTTGGATAGTGAAGCTTCCAATGCGATTATAACTGCTGTCGATAAGCCTGATAAACGTCCGTTGTGGATTGGTGTTTGGGGTGGTCCAAGGGAGGTCGCTCAGGCGGTTTGGAAGGTGAAGAATACGCGCAGTGAAGAAGAGTTAGAGGTTTTTATCAGTAAGCTTAGGGTTTTTCTGATTGGATGTCAAGACGCCACGCATAAATGGCTAATGAATGAATTTCCAGATTTGTTCATTATAGCGTCTGAAAAAACCTATCAGGGAATGTTCGGTGGAAATGACCCATTGTCAGATCTTGCTTGGGTGAACCAACATATCCGTTTTAATCACGGTCCACTTTGCGATGTTTACCCTCATGAAGGAATAGGAAGTACCGGTGTTTGTGAAGGAGACTCTCCAGCTTTCCTTTATTTGGTTAGTGCAAATCGGGGCATCAATAATCCCGAAGATCCGACACAGCCTAGTTGGGGGGGACAATACGTTCGCAAAGAAGATTCCAACCATTTCGTGGATGGCCCTGGAAAAAACAGTATATCAATATGGCGCAGAGATTTTCAAAGGGAATTTAAAGAACGGGCAGACAGGTGTACTGTTTTAAAATCAGAAAAAAGTATGATGAAGCCACGTATTATCAATACCACAGACCTGGGAGCCGATCCCGATGATGAGCAATCAATGGTGAGGCAATTGATTTGTTCCAACGAGTTTGATATAGAGGGGTTAATTGTTTCAACTGGTTGTTGGAAGAAAACACAGAGCAACACCAAAATGCTGGACAAGATTATAGAGGCTTATGGTGAGGTCTATTCAAACCTTACTGTTCATGCTGAAGGATACCCACAACCTAAATATTTAAAATCCATTTCAGTTATGGGGCAAACGGGGTATGGAATGAGTGATGTAGGAACAGGGAAAGACAGTCCAGGGTCTGAACTGATTATTGCATCCGTAGATAAAGATGATCCTCGCCCTGTTTGGGTAATGGGATGGGGTGGAATGAATAATGTCGCTCAGGCTATTCGGAAAGTGCGTGAGACACGTTCATCTGAAGAACTGACAAAATTCTTAAGTAAACTAAGGTTATTCGATATTTTAGGACAGGATGATGCCGGAGCATGGATTGCAAAGAACTTCCCTGGTGTTTTCTATATCCGAGCAACGGGTGTGTATGGCTGGCTACCCCAAAAAAACAGTGATTATTATCGCGAACAAATCCAGAAAAAAGGTGCCTTAGGCGCTGTGTATCCCGATACGAAATATGCTCCAGAAGGAGATACGCCGGCTTTCATGCATGTTTATCCCAATGGATTAAACGACCCTGAAATAATTGACCAAGGAGGGTGGGGAGGCCGTTTTAGCTTTGATAAAGTGGAAGGGATACGAAGCATGTCGGAAGTGGCTAAAATTGATGAACATGCAGAATCAACATTTGACCCATATTATATGTATGGAAATACAGAAGAAGGTGTTCAGGCCATAAAGAGATGGAGCAATGGCTACAATAACGATTTTGCTGCACGCATGGATTGGAGTATTACCAGTAACTACCAAGATGCAAACCACCATCCCATTGTCGTGCTGGATGGCGATAAGACCAGAAAGGTACTTTATAGGACAGTTGCCGCAGGTACAACCATAACATTGAATGCAGCTGGTTCCAGTGATCCTGATGGTGACGGTCTGCATTATAAATGGTCCTTTTATAAGGAAGCAGGCTCCTACAAAGGGGCTCTAACCATAAAAAATCATACTTCTTTAAAAACTGATTTGGAAATCCCCCTAGATGCAAAAGGAAAAAGTATTCATATTATTTTGGAAGTATATGATGAAGGAGAACCAAACCTGTATGCCTATCGCCGATTGATTTTAAATGTAAAGCCAAGTAAATGACGAATAGCTATAATAAATTGACTTAATTTAAATAGCGTCCTAAATAAAAAATGAGAGGTTCTATTTTTTGCCCAAAATAGTTATTTGGGTTTGCACCAAAAAACACGAACCTCTCATGTTTAATATTACATTGTTTTCACAGATTATTAAAAAGATAGACCTATCAATTTTCAAGAAGTTGGTCAAGGAAAAGCAAACCGATAAGGGCTGCAAGGGATTTGACAGCTGGACGCACCTTTTCTCGATGTTGTTCTGCCATTTTGCCAAGAGCACCTCGGTAAGGGAGATTTCCAACGGACTCCGGTCTGCCACTGGGAACCTTAACCATCTTGGCATGGCCAGAGCCCCCTCCAAATCAAGTATCAGCTATCAGAACAAAGGAAGGGATTGGGACCTGTTCAGGGACATTTGCTATTCCCTGCTGGGAAGTTTAGTACATCATTGTCCCAATTAAATTTGGAGGGGACAATGATGTATGGCACCCAGCGTTTTAGTAGAAATCCCTAGAATGCAAGGAAGAGGTACCGGTGCTATTACTCCAGATGGACCAAAGCCAGGGTTTCCCAACCGCTGAGTTCTTTATTGTGCCCAACTTTATCCATGGCCAGGGCAATTTTGTTCTTGAATGCCCAACAGGTTTCCCTCCTTAGGTCCAAGATTCCCGATAGTTCGTTTAGGGTAAGCTCTACATCCTTTCTATTGGAGAGATAAAGGATATAAAAGGCCTTTTCGATCGGAAATTTTAGTTTATGGAACAAGGTGTCTGCGGTAGGGGATTCATAATAATTACAGTTTTTGCACCTGCGTCCATGGTTCCTGCTTTCGGTGGATTTATTGTAGCCACACTTTTTGCAGATGAATTTTTGTTGCCATTTTAGTTCGGATAGGAACTTCAGACAAGTCTCTTTGTCTGGAAAAACTTTTTTGAAATCCTCAAATTCAAAACCTTTCATCAAGGCCATGTCCTTGGTGATTTCTTCCACATTGTTACGAAGCTTATCGTTGTTTTCTTTTAAGTATTGGTTGATATTCGAAATCTGTGTATTCAGTTCTTCAAGCTTGAGGTTGGTGGTCTGGAGGGTGACATTCTTTTGGGCAAGGTCAGAGGCCATGTTCTCGATTTCTTCTGTTCGCTCTTTTACCTTTTGATGGAGCTTGTTGTTCATTTCATAAGTAACCCGGTTTTTTTCTTCCAGAGCAGTCGTTTTTTCCAAGTTGGCCTTTTTATACTCCTCCTGTAAATACTTGATCTGGTTAAGGATGGAAAGTGAAAAAAGGACCATTTCAACAATGATGACCGGGTGGACAAAATACCAGTTCAATATGGGGTCATTAAACAGGGCGAAGGCACGGGTATAACTATGGGCAATGATCAGGAAAAGGCAAACATAGGCCAACGTGTAGGACAGTGAAAACCTGCCTATGGAAAGAAGTGATCTTAGGCCAACGGTGAACGGTACCAATAAAATCAAAAAGGAAATGATCATATACGGTATGGCATCCATGACCAGTCCGTAGTTTTGGTTTAAGAACATGCCCACCATGATGGCAATGGCCGCCAACGTCAGCGATCTGAGTTTTGGGTTTTCCTTGTATTTTTTGACAAAGAAATAAGAGAACAGCAAGGTGGAGATAATGACAAATAACTCAGTTAGGCTACTGAAATTGGTGATAGTGTTTATACTAGGGACTGATGGCCAGAGGTATTGAAAACCTAAGCCGTCCCTGCCCAGAGAAAACCAAATGCTGGAAAAAATCAAAATAGAGGAGAACAGGTAGAGGTTCTTCTTTAACTTTACCACCAGGTATAGGTGAAGGGTGAGAATGAGCAGCAAAATGCCATAATAGAGCCCCAAAAAGAAGTATTCATTAAGGGAATGGGTAATAAATTCATCATTGGTGCGAAGATGAAACGAAAAGGTCAATGGGTAGCTTCTCCGGATTTTTATATAGTAGGTTTTAGTCTCCCCGGGACGGATGTTGAGAAAATAATTGAAGTTTTTATGCAGGATATCCCGGTCTCCAAAGGGGTAGTCGTAGCCTGCTTTCATCGGGAAATAGCCCTTGTCCCCTTGTGGAGAAAAAAAGGTGATCTCATCAAGGTCGTATCCCCATGATTCGAAATACCAACTGTAATGGTCGTTCTGTTGGTGATTGGCCACTGTCATCCGTATCCAAATAAAATCAGCAATGTTCTCATAGACAATATGGGGATCCGATATTTGCCTGAACTTTTCTTGAAAAGCAGCAGAGGCTACCTTTTTGATATCCAGGGTATTGGTGGTGTCGACGAAAAAATCAAGACGTTGAATGATTTCAGGAATCCATTTGGAATCCTCTTGCAAATCAATCACTGATGGTTCTTGGGCAACTGCATTTGCGGATACCAGTGAAAACGATAGTAGAAATATCCATAGAAAATGAGTGAGTAGTCTAATCACGGTTATTGTGCTGGGTTGATTAAAGAAATTGGTATTGAATATAATGATATCTACTATTTCTACCTATGTTATTTTGCCTTTAGGTAAAAAAATCCTAGCAACTAAGCTTAAAAAGGCAATTTGGAGCCGGGTGAAAAAGGCAGCTCAGTTTGAGCGGATCGGTTTTATTGAGGTGGTTCTATTTTTAAAGTGTTAATAATCAGTTGTTTGATTTATCCGCAATGGCGATGGGTCGCTTTATCTGTCTTATCCGTGGTCTTTATTCACATTTTTCCTTTTTAGGGCTAGGCCAGAGCGGCCAATGATAGCATGATAGAAGGCTATTTTTCCTTCATGTAAACGATTTTAAAATTGTAAAATACTGGAAATGAGTGTTTTGTAACGGTTTAGTGGGTTTTATTATAAGCTGGCGAGAAAGTATATTTGATCATGCTTAAGAAGGGCTATCCTGATTAAAAGAGCATATGCCCGAAACAACCTATTTTGATAATGAAAATATATACTATCCCTATCTCGATGTCCGTCATATGGTATGGCATCTTTTTGTCCCTGTTCAATTTAGACCATCCACCTGGGATCAAGGATTTGTTTACCAGTGATTTTTATATCGGAGCGGCATTATCCGGTCGTGATGTCCAAAGTCAAACCAAAGAGCTGATGGTACCACTCAGAAGTAATTTCAATAGCCTCAGTCCTGAGAATTTATTGAAATGGCAAAGCATCCACCCAGAACCTGAACGATTCAATTTTGATCTTGCTGACCGATACGTGGAAATGGGAGAAGGGCTGGATTGCCATTTGGTAGGCCATACGCTGGTGTGGCACAAACAAACACCTCAGTGGGTTTTTCAGCATGAAGATGGGACGGTCAGGTCAAAAGAGGAGCTGTCTTCCCTCATGGAAAACCATATCCAAGTGGTGATGGGCCGCTATAAAGGAAGGATTGACACATGGGATGTGGTCAATGAGGCATTTACAGATGATGGTCAATTTAGACAATCCACCTGGTTCAATGTTTTGGGGGAAGACTTTATCAAATTGGCCTTCCAAACTGCACATGAAACAGATCCGAAGGCGGAATTGTACTATAATGATTATAATGTTTGGAAACCAAAGAAGACTGATGGCATCTTGGCTTTTACTTCGAAAATGCGTGATGAGGGAATCAACATTCATGGTATTGGCATGCAATGCCATTTGGGCTTGGAGTACCCAACCTTGGATCAGCTGAAGGAGACTATCGAGAAAATTGTGGATCATGGATTTAACATTTCCATAACAGAACTTGATATCGACGTATTGCCCAACCCCAGTGGTCGCCAAGGTGCTGATATAGATGCCAACTTTCCCTATGAAGCCCAATATGACCCCTATAAAAATGGTTTACCCAATGAGTTGAAAGAAAAGTTGGCCAATAGGTACCGGGATATTTTCAGGTTGTTCTTGAAATATAGAGACCATATAGACAGGGTGACCTTTTGGGGCGTAAGGGACCAGGACAGTTGGCTGAACAATTGGCCAATTCCAGGCAGGACGGCTTATCCGTTGCTTTTTGATGAAGACTACGGGTTGAAAAATTACCTTTTAGATATATTGGTAGACCTGAAGGAAAACCCCTAAAAAAGTGCCAATCCAACAGGTTTTTCAATCCCATTGCTCTTTTCAGGAGAACAAAAAAATCAGTTTGATTAAGCAGGGAACTTATGCTGGACAATTGGTCCGCAATAGATCCATTGAAATAATTTCCGCAAGCGCAATTTTAATAATAAGTGATTTAAGAGTGGAATTTAAAATTTATTATAATATATCATGATAAAATCAAATTATTGTTTCATTCCCAGTAAGCCTTTTATACTTAAAATTCTATTTAAACAGGTTCCATACATTGGCGTGATAGCTGCCACGGTGATGGCTTGCAATAACAAACCTGTCAAACAGGGTACACAGAATAAAGTGGATTCTACGGAGGTGACCTACCTTAATGAACCGCTGATACATTCGTCTTATACTGCGGATCCATCCGCTCACGTATTTGAAGGTAAACTATTCATCTATCCTTCTCACGATGTCGCTTCAGAAGTAGAAGAAGACGATACTGGCGGGCATTTTAACATGCAAGATTACCATGTTTATTCTATGGAAAGTCCCTCAGCAGCGGTAGTGGATCATGGTAAGGTGCTGGATGTGAAGGAGGTAAAATGGGCCAAAAGGCAAATGTGGGCTCCGGATGCAGCCGAAAAGGACGGGAAGTATTTCCTGTATTTTCCCGCTAAGGATACGGCCGATATTTTTAGAATTGGTGTTGCTGTCTCCACCAGCCCTAGTGGCCCTTTTGAGCCTATGGACAAGCCTATATCAGGTAGCTTTAGTATTGATCCTGCCGTATTTATGGATGACCAAGGGGAGCATTATATGTATTGGGGAGGAATTTGGGGAGGTCAGCTCCAAAAATGGAGAACAGGGAAATATCTCTCCACCAGTGACAGCCCCTATGCAGATGAACCTGAAGATCATCAGCCAGCGATTGCTCCTAAGGTGGCTAGACTGGCCAATAACATGGTGGAGTTTTCTGAAGAACCACGAGATGTGATTATTTTGGACAAAAGCGGAGAACCTATTGTGGCGGGAGACCATGATCGGAGGTTTTTTGAAGCAGCATGGGTGCACAAGCATGCTGGAACCTATTATTTTTCCTATTCTACAGGAGATACGCATAATATCGTTTATGCAACAGGAAGCAGTCCTTATGGTCCATTTACCTATCAAGGAGTATTATTGGAGCCCGTCCAGGGATGGACCAATCACCATTCCATAGTGAAAGTAGAAGGTCAGTGGTACCTGTTCTATCATGACACCCAATTGTCTGGAAAGACCCATTTGAGGAATATCAAAATGACACCGTTGGAGCATCAGGATGATGGAAGTATTGCGACAATAGACCCTATGGGTGGATAACGTTTGTCATGGATGATTTACCGAGGTAGGGTAAGTGTGTCGAACAAAATTAATATGGAGCGCACCCGCTAAAGTGCTACGTTCATATTAGGGGTTTATTAATCACGAAAGCCAGGAGGGAGTCCTTCCTGGTTTTTTTACTTGGTCGTCGAAAAAGTTTTCAAATGAGTTGGAGTGGCAGATTATATCCTTCCCGGCCAGTGGGACCAGCTATGGAATCGGTATCATGGACAAGGAGACAGCACCGGCAATATCGGCCGGATGGCGACTGACATGCCGGGATTGGAGGGGGACGAGCGCATACAGGCCATCGTGAACAGCTATGACCAGCTTCACCACATCGTGCAGGCGCATGGCCTGACCTCGTAAATAGTAAAGCGCTAGGAAAGTAATGGAGCTAAAACAATGAGATTATTTTTGATGTTTATCATGGGCGTTGCCCATGGGTGTTACGCCCTTTCAAGGCTTTTTTTGCTACTTGTCTATTCCAATATAAACGAAAAATCAGCGCAAATCATAATCATCTGCGTCATCAGCGTTCCATCAGTCCCCCAGCTCTTCTGCTTGATCTCGAATAGGTCCCATTTTCTTTGGAATTGCATGAGGTTTTTTGCTATATAAAAAACAAAAAACCCTTCAAATCATACGATCTGAAGGGTTTTGGTGGTAATTGTATCCACTTTTGTCGGGGTGGCAGGATTCGAACCTGCGACCTCCTCGTCCCAAACGAGGCGCGATGACCGGGCTACGCTACACCCCGAGATATTAAAAAAAGGATCCTATTCAGAATCCTTTGTAGAGAGTGGGGGATTCGAACCCCCGGTACGGTTTGACCCGTACGACAGTTTAGCAAACTGCTGGTTTAAGCCACTCACCCAACTCTCTAAATTGCCCTTAAAACATGTGCTGTTTTCCCTAAAGGCGTTGCAAATATAAAGGATAATTTCTCACTAAAGCAAACCCCATAATCCAAAATAATGGGATATTTTGAATGTTTTTATACCTTGAAGACTTAAGTTTCTGTCATTCAATAAGAAAAAATTATAATCTTTTTTATGAAAAAAATGCATATCGATTTTTTTTAACCCAGATTATGCATTAGGAATCGTAGTGAGAGCTGAAATTGCAAGAAAATCAGTTAGTTTGGAGGCATTAGCGTAGCACCGCTACGGTTATGCCGAAAACTAAAGTGAAACGGCTGATTTTGAAGCAGTTTAAGGTCGCAACAGATAGGCTAATGCATATTCCGGGTTTAATGGAAGTAGAGAAGGTTCTTTTTTTACTATGGATGTTTTTTCCTTTTTCGCAGAAAGGAGAATGGTCGGATTTTACAAAAATCCCTAGCCTCCAGAGAGAGGAAGGTTTTGTCTGTAGCCCACATCCTTTACAACTTATGGTTTAATCATTGACATGAATTTACTTACGCCTGAACTGGCAATATCTTCAATGGTAATTAAATTGTGGACATGGCCTATATCTGGGATTTTGACGTCTATGATATACTTTGGAATGTCTTTGGAGGTGTATTGAATCAGGCCGGCAGCAGGGTATACTAGCATGGATGTACCTATTACCGCAAAAATATCAGCTTCCTGAGCTGCTCTTGTGGCGGTATCCATCATCGGCACCATCTCTCCAAACCAAACGATAAAGGGTCTTAATTGGCTCCCTTTTTCACATTTATCGCCTATCTTTATTTCCCAGTGGTCAACATCATAGATCAATGAAGGGTCAAAGGTACTTTGGGATTTGAACAGTTCACCATGCAGGTGGATGACATTGGATGATCCGGCACGTTCGTGCAAGTTGTCCACATTTTGGGTGACGATGGTGACATCAAAATCTTTTTCGAGCTTTGCTAATCCATAATGGGCTCCATTTGGCTTTACTTCCATGGCTTGTTTTCTTCGCTGGTTATAAAAATCAAGTACCAGTTCTTTGTTCTTTTGCCAACCTTCCTGAGTAGCGACTTCCATCACATCATGTCCCTCCCAAAGCCCGTTACTGTCCCTAAAGGTCTTGATACCGCTTTCTGCGGATATACCAGCTCCTGTCAATACTACCAATTTCTTTTTTGCCATAAATAATACGTCTTCCGTGGTTCTTTTATTCATCCATTAGAATAGCTACTCTATTCAGCTTATTCATTAGGTTATTGGGCTTCCTTAAGAAATGGACTATCTGCCATCAAAAACTGAGGCTTTTACCCGATTTATGGCTAATACATATTTCGGGTTTAACCCGGATTATGCGTTAGGAATCGTAGTGAGAGCTGAAATTGCAAGAAAATCAGTTAGTTTGGAGGCATTAGCGTAGCACCGCTACGGTTATGCCGAAAACCAAAGTGAAACGGCTGATTTTGAAGCAGTTTAAGGTCGCAACACCTGTGCGCCGTGGCGTAGATAGGCTAATGCATATTCCGGGTTTAACATCCTCATGGCTTTTTAAGTTACTTATTTTGGTGATAAAGCACCAAAAAATAACACGGCAAACTTGCATAAAACAAGCTGTTGACCCTCGGCCAATGTTAAGATCCAACTCAGGTGGTTTTTGGTACAGAAATGAAAGGGGGGCGAAATAATATGGACTTAACCCGGGTTAAAACAAAAAAGCCGGATCGAGACTGATCCGGCTTTTTTTACTTTTTCTTTTTAGCGTACCTGCCTTTTTTCTTTTCAGGCTGGTTTTCTATGATTTCAATAGTTTCTTCATAGCTGAGATCTTCCGCTACCTTATCCTTGGGGATCTTAAAATTATTCTTGGCAAATTTGATATATGGTCCCCACCGTCCATTGAGGATTTGAATCTCTGGGTTTTCCTCAAATGTCTTGATGTGCTTCTTGGCATCGGCTTCCCGCTTGTCCTTGATGAGCAGGATAGCCTCTTCTTCGGTGATACTTAGCGGATCATATTCTTTGCCTAAAGATACAAATTTACCGTCATGGCGTACATAAGGCCCAAAACGACCAATGGCCGCTACAATCTTTTTGTCTTCAAACATCCCAACGTCCCTAGGCAATTTGAACAGTTCCAAGGCATCTTCTAGGGTGATATTTTCAATGAATTGCCCTTTCCTGAGACTTGCAAATTGCTTTTCCTCATCATCTTGTTCGCCAATCTGCACAAGAGGACCAAATTTACCCAATCTGGCAATGATCGGCTTGCCGGTTTTGGGGTCCTTTCCGAGTTCCCTGGATGAACTTACATTGGCGCGTTCTACGGTTTCGGCTTCTTCGACCGTGTTATGGAATTTGCTATAGAAGTTTTCGATCATATTGTCCCATTGCTGGGCACCATGCGCTATATCATCAAATTCCTTCTCTACCTTGGCTGTAAATTTATAGTCAATTACATTAGGAAAATGCTCCACTAAGAAGTCGTTGACTACCATGGCGATATTGGTAGGGAATAGCTTGTTTTTATCGGAGCCGTAGTTTTCAGTTTTTTCGGCTTTGCTAAATTCTCCGTCCTTGATCACCATCTCCGTGTAGTTCCTGGGTTTGCCATCTCTTGATTCCTTGATGACGTAATTCCGCTTTTGGATAGTGGATATGGTCGGGGCATAAGTAGAAGGACGGCCGATGCCCATTTCCTCAAGTTTCTTTACCAAGGACGCTTCTGTGTAGCGTGCCGGAGGTCTTGTAAAGCTCTGGCGGGATTTCATCTCGATAAGATCAAGGTCTTGACCGATGGTCAATGGCGGCAAAAGTCCTCTGTTTCCATTGGTTTCTTCCTCTTCTTCATCATCGGTACTTTCAAGATATACCTTTAAGAACCCTTCAAATTTAATCACCTCACCACTGGCACTGAGGGTAAGGTCAGAATTACTGATGCCGATAGTTACCAAGGTTTTTTCCAACTGCGCATCAGCCATCTGTGAAGCGATAGCCCGTTTCCAGATCAGTTCATAGAGGCGCTGCTCATTTCTCTCTCCAGAGGTTTCTTCGTTGGCAAAATTGGTCGGCCGGATAGCTTCGTGAGCTTCTTGGGCACCTTCTGACTTTGAAGTGTATTTTCGCGATTTATGATATTCCGGTCCAAAAGCAGACATGATCTGGTTTTGGGCACTTTCCATAGCATCTTGGGACAAGTTCACACTGTCCGTTCTCATGTACGTGATCTTACCCGCCTCATACAGTCGCTGGGCCAAGGTCATGGTCTGGGCTACAGAAAAACCCAGCTTCCTACTCGCTTCCTGCTGAAGGGTGGAAGTCGTAAAGGGTGCCGCTGGAGTCTTTTTGGTAGGTTTTTTCTCTAAGTTTTTAATGGAAAATTCTGCACTGAGGCAAGCTTTCAGAAATTCTTCTGCTTCCTCTTGGGTTTCGAATTTTCTGGGCAATTCGGCATTGAGCACCTTGCCATTGACATCAAAAATAGCCGTCACCTTATAGGATGACTTAGATTCAAACTTATCAATTTCACGCTCCCGCTCCACGATAAACCTCACGGCTACCGATTGGACCCTGCCTGCCGAGAGGCCCGCTTTTACCTTCTTCCAAAGGACGGGCGAAAGCTCAAATCCTACTAACCTGTCCAGTATTCTCCTGGCCTGTTGCGCATTGACGAGATCAATATCTATGCTCCTCGGGTTTTCGATTGCTTTGATGATGGCATTTTTAGTGATTTCCCGAAAGACAATTCGTTTGGTCTTCTCATTGTCCAGTTTTAACACCTCCTTTAAGTGCCATGAAATAGCCTCTCCTTCACGGTCATCATCACTTGCCAAGTAGATGGTTTCGGATTCCTTCACCATTTTCTTGAGTTGCTTGATGACTTCTTTTTTATCGGAAGTTACTTCATAGGTTGGTTTAAAGTGGTTTTTTATATCAATAGCCTTGTCTCCTTTTGGAAGGTCACGCACATGTCCGTAGCTGGATGTTACTTTATAATCTTTTCCTAGGTAGCCTTCGATGGTTTTGGCCTTGGCCGGAGATTCGACAATGACTAGATTTTTTGGCATAATGGTTTTACTTTACTTGAAGTGCCGGGTGCTATACCTCAACAAAATTCAAAAATAGAAGCGATTATATTCTCCTCCAAATAATAATCCATCTCATATTGCTTTTGGCACGGTTATTTTATAGTAATTTTATAATAATTTTTAAATCTAACCTTTACCCAAATGACTAAAACACTAACGTTATTAAGACATGGAGAAGCGGAGTATGGCAATGGTCAGTTAGATGATAGAGGGCGCAAATTAACTACTTCCGGTAAATTAAAGCTCGAAAGGCTCACAAAAGTTTTGGCGGAACGTAAAACGGTCTGTGATACTGTATTTTACAGTCCTGCTGTCAGAACCCGTGAAACCACCGAAATAATCCTAAAGGGACTTAAGTCCAATGAATCTAGTATATATGATGCGTTATACCTTGCTGATAGCACCACTATCATTGACCTACTGGGAAGTACCTCTCCTGAAAAAAACAGTATATTGGTAGTCGGCCATAATCCAGGCATAAGTGCTCTTCTTTCATTTCTTACCAGCGAATATCACGTGAGTTTGCTTCCCGGGATGATGGCTGTTTTGGAATTTCAAGTGGATGCATGGGAGATTGCTCTCAATAGAGGAATGG
Organism: Echinicola strongylocentroti; assembly: GCF_003260975.1. NCBI lineage: Bacteria > Pseudomonadati > Bacteroidota > Cytophagia > Cytophagales > Cyclobacteriaceae > Echinicola > Echinicola strongylocentroti. The sequence continues at coordinate 6,106,733 of NZ_CP030041.1, forward strand.
GGAGCCTTGTGGAAATACTTCAATAAGCTTATTCCCTCCAAACAAACCAGTTTTTGGTCGATTATACTATTTTATAAAATTATCATAAATATTGTTTTATCAGTTGGCTGAAAACCAAATTTAAAGTAAATTATAACTATGATCAGCTTTCGTGAATGCCATTTTTGCTGCAAGTTTTGGAAGCTAGAAATAAAAAATAAAGATGACTACAAAGAAACAAATCGTAATTGATGGGTTTGATCCCAATGGTGTAGCTTCGCAAGGAAGTATTTTTGGATTGCCATTTGATGAAGAAACAGCATCGGTGATTATTTTACCTGTACCCTGGGAAGTGACCGTGTCGTATTCACCTGGTACCGCAAATGGGCCTGAAGCAGTTTTGAAAGCTTCTTCCCAAGTCGATTTATTCCAAGATGATATCGTGGATGCATGGACCATGGGGATCCATATGCTTCCCATCCCCGAAGAGCTATATAGTAATAATACAAAATACAGGATACTGGCAGGCAATTACATAGATTGGCTCGAAAGAGGTGCTCCAAAGGAAGAAAATGAACGCTTTGGAGCCGTACCTTCATTGATAGACAAGGCGTGTGAAAGCATGAACGAATGGGTCTATACCACGGCCAAGGAATTCCTTAACCAAGGTAAGTTATTGGCACTGGTAGGAGGGGATCACAGTACTCCATTAGGCTATATTAAGGCCTTATCCGAGAAGTATTCCAGTTTTGGTGTACTTCAGATCGATGCCCATGCTGACCTGAGAAAAGATTATGAAGGCTTTAGCTATTCCCATGCCTCAATCGCTCACAATTTCCTTAAGATTCCACAAGTGGAGAAGTTGGTCCAAGTAGGAGTAAGGGATTACTGCGAAGAAGAAGCTGATAGAGTAGATGGGGATGATAGGATTACTACTTTTTATGATCATCATCTTAAGGAGCAACTGTATGAGGGTAAAACCTGGAGAACAATTTGTGATCAGGTCATCGCTTCATTGCCAAGGGAAATCTATATCACCATCGATATCGATGGTTTAGATCCTAAACTTTGTCCTAATACTGGTACTCCTGTCCCTGGCGGTTTTGAAATTGACCAAATCGTGTATTTGATGAAATTAATTGTGAAATCTGGCCGTAAAATCATAGGCTTTGACTTGGTGGAAGTGTCACCTGCCGAGGATGAAAGCGAATGGGATGGCAATGTGGGCGCGCGGATACTTTATCGAATGAGTAACTTGATGGGGGTATCACAGGAGAAATTATGGTGGAAATAGCGTGACCAGAAATTTAGCTGTTCATTCATTTCTTCCTTATTCATAGCCGGTTACCAATTAGCCCATCCATGGTAAATCATATAGCCAAAATTATTTTTTCAAAAGGATTGCAAAAAAACAACTTTGTTTATTTCTTTGCCTTCCCAATTGGCGATATATATCGTATTAGATGCGGACGTGGCGAAATTGGTAGACGCGCTGTCTTCAGGCGGCAGTGCCTTCGGGCATGAAGGTTCGAGTCCTTTCGTCCGCACAAAAAAACCTTTCTGAAACCAGAAAGGTTTTTTTGTGCCTTACACGCTGCTTTTTCGTAAATCTTTACGGATCAAGCAGAAAAGGGGGCAAGCAATATTCCCTATTGATTATTGGAATAAAGCGCTAGGAAGGTGATTGCCGCTAAAACCAGGAGATTACTTTTGATGTTCACCTTGGGTGTCGCCCATGGCTATGGATGTCACTCCTTTTCAGTGCTTTTGTTATACCTATTGGCTTTTCAAGTGTAAGAAAAAAATCAGCGCAAATCATAATCATCTGCGTCATCAGCGTTCCATCAGCCCCTCAACTTTTCCGCTTGACCGCAGAAGTAGGCATTATTCTCCTGTATCAGTAAAAAGAATAGTTATTGGTCACTAACCGGAATTGGTTCATTACCTTATAAGTAGCTCTGGTAAGATCAAGGTTAATGCTTGGGGAGTTAACATCAAAATCTGCCGCTGTATAGCCTTGCCAAATTGTTTTGTTCTTTTTATAATCTATCACATAGATGATTAACATCCCTTCGTTTTCATAGTATTTGATGTTTTCATAATCCTCACCTTTTTTGCGGTCTTCCTCATCATCTTCTTCAAGCTCCTTCTCTTCCTTTAGTTGCTCCTCTTTCAATATTTCCAAGCCCCTTGCCGACAGCCAGTTATCAAAGTCAGGTTGGACATATCCTCTATAGCGGATTTGATTGATGAAAAGTTTATAATAAATAAGGATATCAGGCTGTTCTATTTGATGGTGAAAGCCCTGTGAATTGAGGCGGGAGACGATGGTTTTGTCAATGATAGGAATGTGCTTTACCGAATCAGTCCCAGTGTCCTCCATAAAGGCAAAGGTTTTGTATTTCTTGAAATTTCCACGGTAATCATAATCATATTCTGCCACAAAATCCTTTGAGGAGAAACAAGCCGTAAACAAAAACAGCGTCAAACAGATGCATAGGTGAGCTTTTTTCATTTGTTAACAATTTTAATTTTCAATTTAAACCATGACAAATACTAACAGTTTTAGTTTTGGTTCTAATTACTAGTTGAAAAAAATCTATTTGATGTCGGAGAAATAAAGCTTATTTGGGTAGTGTTTATTTTACCTACTGAATATTAGTGAATTAGCGGGTTATATCAAAATTTAAAACCATCTAAAATGCCAAAAATGTTTATAATTATGCAATAAGTTTAAAAATATTAATAGTAAGATAACACCAGAAAGAAGTGTTTTTTATTATGTAGGGAAAAGACAGGTATTAAACAGAGTTTGGTTTTACACACCATCACTGCGAGAGGGCTTGGATTCTAAACGAATAGTAGCTAACGTATTTGACGAGCACAATAGTCACATAGGAGGACACAATTGGGGAAATCCCATAATCAATTTGCCCGAGAGCAAGGCCTTGGGGAATGTGTCCAAAGTCACTCTCCTTACGCAGACTGAAAGCCTAATTCATCAACCGGGCTAAACTTCCTCTTCTGGGCGAAAACGCATATATTCTGGGTAGGGAAAAGCATGGATAAACTCTCCCTGTTCGATTAGATGTTGAATTTCTTGCCAGTGTTTGGGGGCAAAAAGTAGCTCATGGAAATCCAGAAAATGGGGTTTTACATCTGATCTTCCTATCATAAACCTCCTAAAGTCTTCAGGAAAAACATCATTTTTGGCGATTTCGTACCAAGGCTCTGAAGCATAGATCTGATCGAAGGTAACTGGCTTTGGTTTGGCCCGAAAGTTCATTTTGGTCAAAAACTCGATTTCATCGTAATCATAGAAAATCACCCTTTTTTGTCGGGTTACACCAAAATTCTTGGTCATCATATCTCCAGGGAAGATATTGGCTTTTGCTAATTGTAAGATGGCATTTCCGTATTCTTCGACGGCGATTTTGGCATCTTCCAGGTCGCATGTCTCTAAGTACATATTGAGTGGGGTAAGCCTACGCTCTGTGTATAGGTGTTTGATAACCAGCGTGTTTTCTTTTATCTCTACAAGTGAATTTACGGTATTGCGCAGCTCCACCAAAAGATCCGGATGTACACGATCCAATGGGATCTGGAAATACTCAAATTCATGGGTGTCAGCCATCCTTCCTACACGGTCATGTAAGGAAACCAACCTATATTTCTCTTTGACCTCTTTACGGGTCATGTTTTTTGGTGGATCAAAATTATCTTTAATGACCTTAAAAACAATGTTATAGGAGGGGAGGGTGAATACCGTCATTACCATGCCCTTAATCCCCGGAGCTACAATAAACTGATCATTGCTGACGTGGAGATGATTGAGAAAATCACGATAAAATTCCGTCTTTCCGTGTTTATTAAAACCTATTGCATTATACAGTTCATAAACTTTCTTATGCCGAATGACCGAGTTGAGAAAAGCAACGATTTGGGAGGGGATCTCAGTTTCCACCATAAAATAAGAGCGCGTATAGCTGAATATGGCACTCATTAAATTAGGGTCAAAAATCAGCGTGTCCACATAAATACCTCTTGGACCATTGAGAAAAGGAATGATAAATGGCATCCATTTACCGCCTAAAAATGTCCTCCCAATAAGATAGGCTGCTTTGTTTCGATAAAAAACCTGTTTCAATACTTGTGTGGTCGTATCATCGGTAATCTGATACCTGCTCAAGATGACTTCCCTTATACTTCGGACCAAAAATTGTACATCTTTTTCTTTTTGGTAATAAGGAACTTGAAAATCAAAGTCCTCCAGTATTTTACGGATGATTTTTTGTACTCCCCAGTGGGATGGGTAATTGTAGAAAAGGGGCTCTTGTGAATGGATTTCGCAGCTGTCATAGCCTTCCAATACAAACATCAGTTCTTCATCAATAGAAAGATCGACTACGGCCTTTCGGATTACTGAATTATAAAAAGATTCGGCCAGTTCTTTGTCTTTTCTATCGTTGATTTTTTGCGAAAAGACCGACTTTACCTCAAACCAAAACTGCCGGTTCTTGAGATACTCTCCATACTTTTCCTTACATGAAAGCACGACGTCATTAACACAATCCTTATAAAGACGGAGCCGCTGTCTGTGATTCAGCTGTACACCGTCCCAATCTCTCTCCCTAAAGTAGATAGGGGCACGTTTGGTATGCTCATGAAAGGCTGTAATATATTTTATGTACGCATTGACAATTTCTTTGACAACAAATGGCGGGGTATATGTATCCATTATGGTTCTTTTCATAATATTATGCTGCATTTAAATATAAGGAAAACTTCTATAAACCTCCCTGATCACCAAGGATTGTACAGGGCGAACGCATTTAAAAAAAATGTTCCTATTTGCATTTATATCTGCCGTTCCTACGGAACTTACCCTTTTGTGTGTAATCATTTTTGGTGCAGGTGGTCACCTGCAACTTCTATATGACCCTCCGCCAAAGGCGGATGAGGCAGGATGCTCAGTTGCTAACACATATTCGGGGTTTAACCTCAACCAAATCAACTAATCATTCTTTCAGCCCATCCCGCCATTCGGTAAGATAGGCTACTGCGGTTTCCAATGTATAAATCGAGGCAAAGTGCCAGCGGCACGATAAATTTAGTAACCTGCGGATTCATCCGCAGGAGCTTAAACTCTCCTCTACCTCCCGAAGGAGTGCCAGCGGCACGGATGATAGCTATGCCTACACGAAAAGGGTTTCCCTTCAAAACACTAAACGCGTTTGCCCTGAGGGATTGTAACCTCATTTGATGTTTTATTTTCGTTTGTTTTTTTGACCATATTCCTTTGCGGAATTTTTATAATTTCAGTAGATTTTGTAAGGAATTAACATAAAGTTAATGAGTTGATTTTGTATTTTACCATCGTACTTCAAAAGTACATTATGCTAGCGTAAAGCCAATTGCAATCGTTTGTTTGCATATTGAGAATTATTTTTTACCTTTCCGTAACATTATTCAAGTACTTTGGATAATTCAACAATAGGTTTAATAGGTTTGATAGTAAAAAAAAGGTCCGTGCATTGTTCGGACCTTTTTTTATGAAAAGGTGGTCAATCCAATGGGGTAACAAGCTGGTTTTGGGGACCAAACAATATTTCTGGGGGAGGAGAAATTTCTAGTGCTTTGCGAATTATTATTTCTCTACAATTTAACCCGGATTATGCATTAGGAATCGTAGTGAGAGCTGAAATTGCAAGAAAATCAGTTAGTTTGGAGGCATTAGCCTAGCACCGCTACGGTTATGCCGAAAACTAAAGTGAAACGGCTGATTTTGAAGCAGTTTAAGGTCGCAACACCTGTGCGCCGTGGCGTAGATAGGCTAATGCATATTCCGGGTTTAACCAAGAAGAAAGTGTCCTCCATATAAAAAAACAGCGCAAATCACATTGATCTGCGTCACCTGCGGTCTATCAGAACCAACCATAAGCCCCTAACTTTTTCGCTTAAACCGTTTTTGGGATACAGGTGTATGCTCATGGCAACACTGAGAATAGATAAACTATGACACAGGAGGAAGTAATAGACAAATTGGCTCTGCGTATCAAAACACCGCTTCCAGGAAAGGCAGGCCAGATCAAGATGGCTCCGAAGCCTATGGATGAAGCCCGATTTGCACAGGAGCAAATCGACAATGCACGCATAGGCGCTGTCCTTATCCTGCTCTATCCCAATGGGAAAGACTGTATGGTGCCTTTTATCAAACGTCCTGATTATGATGGGACCCACGGAGGACAAGTTTCGCTTCCCGGTGGAAAAAAAGAACCTACGGATGCCAACCTTGAGGAAACGGCTTTGCGGGAGACAGAAGAGGAAATCGGTGTACCCGCCACTAAGGTAAAACTACTGGGCAAGCTCTCTAGGCTTTACATTCCACCAAGTAATTTTCTGGTAACACCTTTTGTTGGCTACGTAGACGAATTGCCCCTATTCACTCCTGACCCAAGAGAAGTGGCCAGAATTATCCATTGTGATTTTAAGACGTTGGTGGACAATAGGATACGTAAGGAAACGACCATAAAGGTACGGGGAGATTTTATGCTTCAGGCACCGTATTTTGACATTGACAAGGAAGTGGTCTGGGGTGCCACAGCCATGATCTTAGCTGAATTGATGATGATCTGGGAAAAGAAAATCAATGACTTTAACTAGAAGGAGAAAAGAAAATCCATAGGATACTTATTGGCGGGTATTTTTTTTTATAATGGGTTTTATTTCTTTTGTATTACCTTTCGCTTTATTAAGAATAATATTTCATGCAGGAAGCCACTCCCTTGATCACCAATGATGCCGTAGTACTGGGTATATTGATAAGTATTTTAGCTGTTGTTTTTGGAACTGCAGCAAGCAAGCATCCTTTTTGGCAAAAGTTCTATAGGGTGGTGCCTACGGTATTACTATGTTATTTTCTTCCCTCCATATTAAATACATTAGGGATTATCTCCGGTGAAACTTCGCAGCTGTACCAGATTGCTTCCCGCTATTTGTTGCCAGCTTCATTGGTTTTGCTGACCCTAAGTATAGATTTTAAGGCCATTTTAAGATTGGGGCCTAAGGCACTTACCATGTTTTTGGCCGGTACAGTGGGGATCATATTGGGAGGTCCATTGGCGCTATTGGTAGTGGGGTTCTTTGATCCCAGTGTGCTGGGTGGGGCAGGTCCTGATGAGGTGTGGAGAGGGCTTTCCACTATTGCGGGTAGCTGGATAGGAGGAGGAGCTAACCAAACTGCTATGTTGCGGACGTTTGAGCCAAGTGGAGAGCTGTTTAGTCAGGTCATAGCAGTAGACGTGGTCATGGCAAATTTATGGTTGGCCTTTTTGCTTTATTGGGCAGCCAATCCTGATCGAATTGATCGGTTGTTTAAGGCGGACAGCTCAGCCATTCAGGCACTACAGGAAAAAGTAGAAGCTTATCGCGGAAGCATTATGCGTATTCCTTCCATGACAGATACATTGATGGTATTGGGAGTTGGGTTTGGCATTACGGGGCTAGCACATTGGGTGGCAGATATTGTCGCTCCGTGGATAGGTGGTAATTATCCCTCCTTGGAAAAATATTCGTTGGATTCTCCCTTCTTCTGGATCGTGATCATAGCGACCACTTGTGGTCTGGTATTATCATTTACCCGTGCGCGTAATTTGGAAGGGGTAGGAGCAAGTCGCTTAGGAAGTGTATTGCTGTACGTTTTGGTGGCCACGGTGGGCATGCAAATGGACTTATTTGCTATTTTGGATAATCCTACCTTGTTTTTGGTGGGTGGTATTTGGATGCTTTTCCATATTGTCATTATGTTAGTGGTCGCTTATTTTATCAAGGCACCATTTTTCTACGTAGCTGTAGGCTCCCAGGCAAATGTGGGCGGTGCAGCATCAGCCCCGATTGTAGCTTCGGCTTTTAACCCTTCATTAGCTCCTGTGGGGGTTTTATTGGCTGTTTTTGGGTATGCAGTGGGGACGTACGGAGCTTATTTGTGTGGATTATTGTTACAAATGGTATCCAATCTCTAATGGCCAATGGGACAGTTTCGGAAATTCATATTTGTATGTACAGGATCTGACTGTAAAAAGAACGGTTGCAAGGGATTGTTGAAGGATGTCAAGGAGCTGACCAGACTGGATACCCACAAAGGAAAATACAAAATAGTCAAGACCAAATGCATGGATTTTTGTAAAACTGGTCCTGTTGTAGTGGTCAATAACGAGGTGATCAAGAAAGGAACCCGTGAAAAAATCCATCAGGTGCTGGAAGGAAAACAGTTGGGAAAGCCTTAATAATGAAAGCACCAAAAAAAGCTCCTTTCGATAACCAACGAAAGGAGCTTTGTGTCCATTGGCCCCTTGGTTTTAGTAGGGTAAATAAACTATTGTTTAGGTTCTACGAATACGGCAGTACCGCTGGCAGTCACCATTAACATACCGTCACGGATAGTCTCATAATCCAAGTCCACACCTACGACAGCATTTGCTCCCATGGACTTGGCCTGCATTTCCATTTCCATGAGTGAAGTTGATTTAGCTTCTTTAAGTACTTTTTCATAGGTGCCTGAGCGCCCACCTACAATATCCGTTATGCTGGCAAAAAAATCCCGGAACACATTGGCACCAATAATGGTTTCCCCAGTGACAATTCCACAGTATTTTTTTATTTCATGTCCTTCCACGGAGGGTGTTGTCGTCGTAATCATGCTATTGATAATTTTGTTTGTTAGAAAGATGATAAATTAAACAAGACAGTTAATATACTAGAAAATATTCGAAAAAAGGTGCGCTTTTGAAGGTAAATCTCAATGTGTCCACCATGACTTCGTAACTCATTAAATCAACCATTAAAATAAAAAATACTGGTTTTAACTATTAAGGACAGCGTGATCTGGTAATATCTTCCAAGATTGGGTACATAATCCTTGTAAAAATGATAGCCATTCCGTATTAAAATTTTATTTTTGACCTGAAATTTGACCAGATGAGGACGATAATTGCCATTCTTATCCTGTTTTGCTTTACCGAGCAGGCTTGGGCCCAACAACATAAAGGCTACCAACGTACCAGTTTTAATGCGTACTATGGTACTTCTGGTGCCAATCTGCAAGGGCTGGACGAGTTATTGGAGAATCACGGACAAGCACCTTTGCCCAATAGCTATAATACCTATGGTCTTAGCTATCAAACACGTTTTAACGATTTTATCATCGGGGCCGAGATATACCAAAACAATGGGATAGAAACCCCATTTAATGAATACAATATCGATTATCGGACTACAAGGGCCTTCTTGAACTTTGGCTACAGTTTTACTGAGGAAGGGAAGTTTCACCTTATCCATTATATGTCTATCGGTATGGGGTATTTGAATTTTGAAATGCTTAACGACCGAGAAGGTGAGTCAATGGAGGAGTTCCTGAAAGCTCCTGCCCATGGTTTTATCCTAAGACAGAATGACATCAACAAAGGCAGTCAGTTCATGGGAGGCTTTCTGACAGAAATCGGTTTTGAGCTGGGCTATGACCTTGGGCTGTTGCCTAGTGAGGAAGTGATTACCCTGATAGCTAAAATAGGCTATTCCTTTAATCCATTTGAAGAATCTTGGACCATTAATGGGATGACATTCGATGACCTACAGAGCGGAGCTTTTGTACGCTTGGGAGCGGGGCTTAGCTTACCGGAGAAGAACTATTTTTACAGAGATGCTTCTCTTGGCATCCATTTGATTACCGGAATACATTTTACAAAACCCAATGACCTAAACCAACACCTAGAGAACAACGGGTACCAGCAATTGGATGGGATTCCAAAAAATATAGGGATCAAGCTACTCGGTGAAAACAGAGGATTTCTCTATGGCATTGACTTGTTTAATCTCAACATGGAAGGAGAGGCCAATCAAGATTACGGGCATAGTTTGAGCAGCTTGAGAATATACGGGAGTCTAGGGGGGAAGCTCTTGGACATCTATAATTGGGAAGTGGGCGCCCTTGGTGGTATCGGCTACGCCAATGTACGTTATAGTTTATTGCATAAGCGCAAGCTATCATTCCCTGATTTGATAGACTTGCCAGATTATGATGGAGAATTGAGAAATGGAGGAATAATGGCCAAGCCTGAAGTGTACCTTTCCAAAGTATTCCCACTTTCAAAAAAGACAAAACTGTCCTTAGTAGGTACCGTCTACGGTGGGTATGAGATACCGCTTGGAAGCTATGAATTAGGTGGAGTAAGTATGTCCAATTTCATGGCCAATCCCTATCTACAGTTGGGCGTAGGCATCAGACCATAATACATATTCCGGGTTAAACGGGGGCTAAGCCTATGGTGTTCTATGATCTACCTGGTTATCCAAATAAATGAGCCGCCTTGCCATCTGGGCTAATGTGTCAGTCAAAGATACAGGTCTATATTTCCCGAAATAAATTCCTGAATTTGCAATTTTTTTCCACCAATTCATGTTAACTTTGGACTTGCTTATCGAGAAAGACTGAGGGAAGGGCCCTATGACGTCTTAGCAACCTGATCAGACAAGGTGCTAACTCCCATCCTGAGCTTGTCAGGAAAAGATGAGCGGTAGATAATCACCTGCTTTTCTATCGGTTCTTTGCTCGGTACAGCTTTTAATACAAACAATGAGCATGAATACACGAACTGATATATTACTTCAGCAAATTGAAAAAAAGATTCTCATCCTAGATGGAGCGATGGGAACAATGATCCAGCGGTACAAACTGGAAGAAGAAGATTTTAGGACACCTGCTTTAAATGGGCATCATAAATCCCTAAAAGGGAATAACGATCTACTGTCCCTCTCCCGGCCAAAAATCATTCGGGAGATCCACGATACCTACTTGGATGCTGGGGCAGACATCATCGAAACCAATACGTTCAGCAGTACTAGCATTGCGCAGGAGGATTATGATCTTTCACATTTGGCATATGAGCTCAATGTGGAAGCTGCAAAAATCGCTAAAGAGTCGGCTATGGCCTATAGTCAAAAGACCCCAGAACAACCTCGTTTTGTGGCGGGAGCTGTAGGGCCTACCAATAGGACGGCTTCTATCTCTCCAGATGTCAATGATCCCGGTTATCGGGCAGTTAACTTCGACCAACTTTCGGAAGCTTATGCAGAGCAGATAAAAGGCCTTATTGACGGAGGTGTTGATATTCTGTTGGTAGAGACGATCTTTGATACGTTGAATGCCAAAGCTGCGTTGTTTGCCATTCAGGAGGTCTTCGAGGAAAAAGGGCTACCATTGGCACCAGAGGATGGTGGGATCCCTGTCATGATCTCTGGCACTATCACGGATGCTTCAGGAAGGACCCTCAGTGGACAGACCACCGAGGCATTCTTGATTTCAGTATCGCATGTTCCACTAATGAGCATTGGGCTTAACTGTGCCCTAGGTGCCAAAGAGCTCAGGCCTTACTTAAAAGTATTGGCCGAAAAGGCACCATTTTATGTCAGTGCCTATCCTAATGCCGGACTTCCCAATGAGTTTGGGCAATATGACCAGACCTCCCAAGAAATGGCCGATCAGGTAGAAGAGTTTCTGAAAGATGGGTTGATCAATATTTTAGGGGGGTGTTGTGGCACTACGCCCGAACATATCCGTGTCATTGGCGAAGTAAGTAAAAAGTACCAGCCAAGAAAATTAGCATTTACATTAGAAGAAGAATAGTGGGAATGGATAATAAAGTTAACAACAGCCAGCTCAAATTATCGGGGCTGGAGCCATTGGTTTTTACTCCGGAATTGAATTTTGTCAATATCGGTGAACGTACCAATGTAACGGGTTCGAAAAAATTTGCCCGTCTGATCCTAAACGGGCAGTTTGACGAAGCCCTGGAAGTAGCGCTGGACCAAGTGAGGGGCGGAGCGCAGGTATTGGATGTGTGCATGGATGAAGGGATGCTGGACGGTGAAGCCGCCATGGTAAAATACCTGAACCTCCTGGCTTCAGAGCCTGAAATCAGTAGGATCCCCATCGTAGTCGATAGCTCTAAGTGGAACATCATCGTCGCTGGATTGAAATGTATCCAAGGCAAGGGAATCGTCAACTCCATCAGTTTGAAAAATGGAGAGGAAGAATATATTCACCAAGCAAAGACCATTAAAAAGTTTGGTGCAGCGGTGGTGGTAATGGCCTTTGATGAAGATGGCCAGGCAGATACCTATCAGCGGCGAATAGATATATGTCAAAGGAGTTATGATATTCTGGTAAATGAGGTGAAATTCAATCCTCAGGATATCATTTTTGATCCCAACATATTTCCAGTGGCTACTGGAATGGAAGAACACCGCAGGAATGCCATTGACTTTTTCATGGCCACAAAGTGGATCAAAGAAAACCTGCCAGGTGCCAAAGTGAGTGGGGGAGTCAGCAATGTGAGTTTTTCTTTCAGGGGAAATAACCCTGTCCGTGAAGCCATGCATGCGGCGTTTCTGTACCACGCTATCCAACATGGCATGGACATGGGGATTGTCAATCCGGCAATGCTGGAAGTATATGACGACATCCCCAAAGACCTGTTAGAGCATGTGGAAGATGTGTTGTGGGACAAAAGGGACGATGCCACTGAGCGCTTGCTGGAGTTTGCAGAAACGGTCAAATCATCCGGTAAAAAGGAAGTCGCCAACGAATCTTGGAGATCAGAACCGGTCCAGAAGCGCATGGAGCATTCTTTGGTAAAAGGCATCATTGATCATATCGAAAGTGATGCTGAAGAAGCCCGCCAACTTCTAAAAAGTCCTTTGAAGGTCATCGAGGGGCCATTGATGGATGGTATGAATGTGGTGGGTGATCTTTTTGGTTCTGGAAAGATGTTTTTGCCCCAAGTGGTAAAATCAGCACGGGTGATGAAAAAAGCAGTGGCTTACCTGGAGCCATTTATGCCAAAGGCCGGAGATGCGGATTTTAATGAAGAAAAGAGCTCGATCAAAAAAGTACTGCTGGCCACGGTAAAAGGTGACGTCCATGATATAGGCAAGAATATCGTAGGCGTGGTCTTGGCCTGTAACAGCTACCAGATCATAGATCTTGGCGTCATGGTAGATGCGCAGACGATCATTGATGAGGCCATTAAGAATGATGTAGACATTATCGGTCTGAGTGGATTGATTACGCCGTCATTAGATGAGATGGTGAATGTGGCATCTGAGATGGAAAGACAGGGCATGAAGCTGCCATTGCTGATCGGGGGCGCTACGACAAGTAGGATTCACACTGCGGTAAAAATTGATCCTGTGTACAGTGGCACAGTGGTTCATGTACTGGACGCTTCTAAGTCCGTGCCCGTGGCCGGAGAAGCGATCAGTGAAGATACGAGGGAAGCCTATCACCAAAAGATCAAGGCTACTTACGCAGAACTCAGAGAAAGCCACCAAGCCAAACAAGAAGCCAAAAAACTGGCAACTTATGAAGAGGCCAAGGCGAATCCAGTGCCTATTGATTGGAAAGATTATGAACCTGTAAAGCCTGCGAAAATAGGCAAGACTGTTCTTGACTTGGATTTAAGTGTATTGAGAAAATACATCGATTGGACTCCGTTTTTCAGCACATGGATGCTATCTGGAAAGTACCCAAAAATCCTAAAAGATGAAGTAGTGGGAGTCCAAGCCCAAAAGCTATTTGATGAAGCGAATGCCATGCTTGACGAGGCCATTGCCGAAAGATGGCTTAAAGCCAAGGCGGTAGTTGGCCTATATCCTATAAAAAGAACAGGCGATGACCTCGCAATTTTGGATGAACACGGGCAGGAATCGGGGACCTCATTCCATTTCTTGCGCCAGCAAGGCAGAAAAGGTAAAGGTGTACCCAATCGCTCATTAGCAGATTATCTACATCCAGAGAAAGTGGATTATTTTGGTGGCTTTGCGGTTACCGCAGGATTGGACATGGATCAAAAGGTCAATGCCTTCAAAGCAGAAGGGGATGACTATAACGTGATCATGCTTAAGGCGATTGGTGATAGACTTGCCGAAGCAGCAGCAGAATATATGCATGAAGTGGTAAGGAAGGACCTGTGGGGTTATGCCCAAGCAGAACATTTGGACAATGATCAATTGATCAAAGAGTCCTATACTGGGATCCGTCCGGCACCGGGATATCCTGCTTGTCCGGAGCATTCCGAAAAAACGACACTGTTTGACTTACTAGAAGTAGAGGAGCGCATTGGAATTAAGCTTACGGATAGCTTCGCTATGGTTCCCACGTCTTCAGTGAGTGGATTTTATTTTGGCCATCCGGAAAGTAAATATTTTGGATTGGGCAAGATCGGAGAGGATCAGGTGGAGAGTTATGCCAAACGAAAGGGCGTATCCAAGGAACAGGCAGAAAAATGGCTTTCACCTAATTTAGCCTATACTCCAAGACTTAAGCCAGTAATGGAATAACCCCTAATTTATAGTAAAAAACACCAATACAGCCCGGTTTCCCAATAAGCCGGTGCTGTGTTACACTATATCAACCATAATTTAACCGATGAAAGTAACTGAACACATCAAGCAAGCCAAAAGTACACTTTTCTCTTTCGAGATTTTGCCTCCTCTAAAAGGGCAAAGTCTTAATGACATGTTGGATGGTATTTCTCCCTTAATGGACTTTAATCCCCCCTTCATAGATGTTACCTATCATCGGGAAGAGTATATTTATAAAAAGCATTCTAATGGACTTTTGGAAAAAGTAAGTACCCGAAAACGTCCAGGAACAGTAGGGATCTGCGCGGCCTTGATGAACCGCTTCAACGTAGATACGGTGCCTCACATATTATGTGGTGGGTTCAATAAAGAGGAGACTGAAAATGTCCTTATTGATCTGAATTTTATTGGCGTAGAAAATGTCCTGGCACTACGGGGGGATGCACCAAAATCCGAAGGAAGATTTGTCCCCGAAGAGGGAGGTCATCATTATTCCAATGAGTTAGTAGAACAAATCGTAGGCATGAACCATGGCCGTTATCTGCATGAAGAAACAGAAACAGGTTTCCAGACTGATTTCTGTGTTGGAGTGGCCGGGTATCCTGAAAAACATTTCGAGGCACCAAGTTTTAAGTTTGATCTGAAATACCTAAAAGCAAAAGTCGATGCTGGTGCTGAGTACATCGTGACACAGATGTTTTTTGACAACCAGAAATATTTTGAATTCGTCAAGCAGGTAAGGGAAGCAGGGATAACCATCCCGATTATACCAGGTCTCAAGCCGATTACGACATTAAGACAAATCACGGTCTTGCCAAGCATTTTCTTCTTGGATTTGCCGGATCAGTTGATGGATGAATTGGAAAAATGCAAGGATAATGCGGCGGTCCGCCAAGTAGGTATCGAGTGGGCCATTCAGCAAAGTAAAGAATTGGTCGAGTTTGGCGTGCCTTGTCTACATTACTACACCATGAGCAAAGCCAGCACGGTTCACAAAGTAGCCAGTGCCGTTTTTTAGTGTAAGGCCTATGCTGAAATTGCCACGTAATCGCACTTGGTAAATTAAACCCAGCTTATGCATATTTCGGGTCAAAATGTCAACAGCACGGAATAGTATGTAATCCTGCAGAATTATCTACAGGATTACATACGTCTGCTACCTTCAGAGGTAGTGTAAGACCGTAATAAATAGTCCAATGGGTATTGCAGGTTTTTTGAATAAGGAATATAGGATTAACATTGACAACTTTCGATTTCGATATATTTTTTTGATTATACGCTTTCATGCCAGTAGTTTTTATTTCTCGCGGAACGCACAGAAAACCCAGAATGAAACAACGTTTTTATGAGATTTCCATGGTTTCTGTGAGGACCTATTTCATATCAACGTGATTACTGGTATCATTGAGGATATACCTATTTTTTTTTCTACAGATAGTAAAGGGTACTTTCTTTAACCCGGATTATGCGTTAGGAATCGTAGAGAGAGCTGAAATTGCAAGAAAATCAGTTAGTTTGGAGGCATTAGCGTAGCACCGCTACGGTTATGCCGAAAACTAAAGTGAAACGGCTGATTTTGAAGCAGTTTCAGGTCGCAACAGATAGGCTAATGCATATTTCGGGTTTAACCCGGTTTATGCATCATTTCCTTTCATTTTTTATATAAGCGGGAGATAAGTTTTCCAAATTGTTGTTATATTGGACATTAATATTATTAATCTATTAAGCCTATATGTTACCCAATAAGTTCGTGATTTCTGCTGTAGTGGCAGGTAGTATTTTGCTGTTTAATGCAAAAAGCATTGTATATTCTGATTCATTTGAGCCATATAAGCAGGAAATCCCTCATACTGATCTGATTTTTGGAATGGCTCCTATTCCTGCTGGAGAATTTGTAATGGGTAGCCCAGGGGATGAGGAAGGAAGGAAGGAGGATGAAGGGCCACAGCGAACCGTTTCGGTGGATGCATTTTGGATGGGGACGCATGAGATGACTTGGGATATTTTCGAATTGTTTCTAAACAAAAATTATGAGGCTTCTATAAGCCAAAAAGAACTATCACCAGAAGTGGATGGGTTGACCAGACCTTCCACACCGTATTTGGACATGACATTTGGGATGGGCAAGGAAGATAAACCCGCCATTGGCATGACACAGTATGGTGCCATCCAGTTTTGTAAGTGGTTATATACCAAAACAGGGAAGTTTTACCGGTTGCCGACAGAAGCGGAGTGGGAGTATGCCGCTAGAGCTGGTGCCAGTACGGCCTATTTTTTTGGAAATGAAACGTCAACCTTAACGGAATATGCCTGGTTTGCTGAAAACAGTGAAGAAACCACGCATAAAATAGGTCAAAAAGCAGCTAATCCATGGGGGCTGTATGATATCTATGGCAATGTCATGGAATGGACCAATGATGCCTATGTACCACAATACCCCAAAATCGCAGAGGTAGATAACAACCCAAGGGCTACTTCTGACGAATTGTACCCAAGGGTAATCAGAGGAGGAAGTTACATCAGTGAAGCTGATGAACTACGAAGCAGCAGGCGTTTTGCTTCCAATGCTAAATGGAAACAAATCGACCCACAAATCCCAAAAAGCCGCTGGTGGTTTCCTGAAGCTCCTTTCTTGGGGATACGAGTGGTAAGACCACTTGAGCAGCCTTCAGAGGAGGAGATCATGGCCTATTATGACCAAGCACCTATTGATGACTATTAATCACGTAAAACCTAATAAAGTACAATGAACCTAAAAAATAAAAACCAACGGAGGGATTTTATCAAGACTTCTGCCCTAGTAACAGGCGGCATGATGCTCAGTCCATTTTCAATTCCTGGTGCTCATGCAGCAGGAAGCGACGAGATAAAAATCGCCTTGATCGGATGTGGTGGCAGAGGAACTGGAGCAGCTTTCCAGGCTTTTGGTACCGATCAAAATATAAAATTGGTGGCCATGGCCGACGCCTTTAGAGATAGGCTGGATGACAGCTATAAAGCCCTGTCTTCTAAGATAGGCACCGAAAAAGTAGTGGTGACGGAGGATAAAAAGTTTGTGGGCTTCGATGCCTATAAAGATGCTATAGCGGAAGCGGACGTAGTGTTATTGGCTACTCCTCCGGGTTTTAGACCCATCCATTTTGAGGAAGCGATCCGTCAGGGCAAACATGTTTTTATGGAAAAGCCCGTGGCCACAGATGCCAATGGCATCCGAAGAGTAATAGCTGCTGCTGAGCAGGCAAAAGCCAAAAAACTCAATGTAGTCGTAGGCCTTCAGCGGCGGTATCAAGACAACTACATCGAAACCATCAAGCGTATCGAAGACGGAGCAATTGGCGACATCGTCGGCGGGCATGTGTACTGGAACGGGGGAGGAGTATGGACCCGAGCCAGAACACCGGAACAGACCGAGATGGAATACCAAATGCGGAATTGGTACTATTTCAATTGGCTTTGTGGAGATCACATTTCAGAGCAACATGTTCACAATATCGATATTGCCAACTGGGTAAAAGGAGGGTATCCCGTAAAAGCTGAAGGTACCGGAGGCAGAATGGTCCGTACAGGGCTGGATACAGGTGAGATTTTTGACCACCACACCGTTCGGTTTACCTATGCAGACGGCACGGTGATCGATAGTGAATGCCGCCATTTCCCAGGAGCTTTTAATAAAGTAGATGAAGCGTTTACAGGAACCAAAGGAAGGGCCTATATGAATGCTGGGAACGTAGGGAAGTTAACTGCCCTTAATGGAAACTCCCTCTATGATCATGATGGAAAAGATAATATCAATCCTTATCAACAGGAGCATAATAAACTCTTTGCAGCAATCATAAAGGGAGAGTATGCTTATGAGGATGCCACCAGGTCAGCGATGAGTACCATGACATCCATTTTAGGAAGAAACGCTACCTATTCCGGAAAAGAAATCTCTTGGGACGAAGCCTTCAATTCTAAAATAGATTTGATGCCCGAGAAGTTTGCTTGGGATGCCATGCCAAAAGTATTACCAGATGAAAATGGACTCTATCCTCATGCCGTCCCAGGGCAGACCAAGGTAATCTGAGATAGCCCAAGACAAGGACATTAAAGTTAGATTGATCCCGGATGATTCATTTCGTCCGGGATTTCTTTTTGATAATCAAAAAACGATTAAATTGCTTATACGGTTATTCGAATAATAGGATAAGCAAATTGATACCGAGTATGATAGTCTAAGGTATAAAACGGGTTGACTTGTTTTTTATGACGGGTGTTTACGGTTCTTAAGGATCAAGCAATATTTCTGGGGGGATTTTCGACGCACTTTCTTAAAACCGGAATATGCAAATCAGCGCAAATCATAATCATCTGCGCCATCAGCGTTCTATTAGCTACACCCCCTTACTTTTCTGCTTGATCCGTTCTTAATCTTAGTGAGCCACAGATTCAACTTTAGTCGTCCCTCAGTACAACTGAAGGGACAACCGAGATAACTGATAGTAAGCGGACTATGGAAGGTTACCTGGTAGGCAGTAAATCAAAAAATCAATCCATACCCACTAAAAAATCATGCCATGACCCCAAGGAGCCACGGCATGATCAAAATACCAAATACTAAGTACTTTATACTAAATACTATTTAAATAGTAGGCTCATAACCCTTCTCATAATCCCTTGACCACAGCTTTTTGGCTGCTTTGCTATTGGTGATATGGCCATTTTTGGAGTCGCATTCTAGGACATCTCCTGTACGTGAGGCGATGTTTGCCAAGTGGCAAAGTAAGGTGCTTTTTGCTCCTTCATCAATTGGGGAATTTTGTTTTTCTTTTCCTCTGATGGCCTGGAAGAAATTGTACACGTGTGTAGTAGATACATCTCCACCACCACCAAGGGCAGTACCTGCTTCAGAGCCAGCACCATAGTTTTCCTTCACCAATTTACCACCTCTATCGTACTGCTTATAGCCATTTCTGTCGATGAATGCAGAACCTTCCGTACCGTAGATAATTGTTCCTCTGCCGCCACCATAGGTTTTCATGCTGTTCCGGCTTTTTCCGTCCCATTGGATGGTCTTGTTGCCTTCAAACTTGAATACCGCATCCATGGTATCGTACATCGTCCAGCCATCCTCTGGCCAATGGTATTTGCCGGAATCCACCATGACGCGATTTGGAAAATCTACTTGAAGTGCCCATCTGGCAATGTCCAATTCATGCGTGGCGTTATTACCGGTCTCTGCAGTACCAAAATCCCAACCGTACCAGTGCCAGTTGTAATCCCAAGTGTCATGCATATATTCTTTACGTGGAGAAGGGCCTTGGAAGAGGTCCCAGTCCAGGCCTTCAGGCACGGGAGCTTTTGAAGGATTTACTACCTGTCCCCTGGCATTGGAATAAAAAGCCGTTGCTTTATAGGGATTTCCTATTTCACCATTGTGAATCGCATTGATGATTTCCTGCGATGGAGAAGAGGACCGCTGTTGGTTACCCATTTGAACCACCTTGTTGTATTTCTTTTGGTACTCTACGAGCAATTCACCTTCACGGGGATTGTGACTACAAGGTTTTTCTACATAGACATGTTTTCCAGCCTCTACGGCCATCCAAGTACCCGGAGCATGCCAGTGATCAGGTGTGGCATTGATAATGGCGTCCACTTCTGGGTCTTCAATGACCTTAAATATACTGTTTTCCAGTTTTGGTGTATGGTCAATGCGTTTTTCGAAACTCTTAGCGGCCTTTTCCCTTTGTGATTTCATAACATCACAGAGATAGACCAAGTTGACATTGGAGATCGGGAGGGAAATAGGGTCATAGTATGCCCCCAGTCGCCTTCCAAGGCCGCAAATGGCCACATTGATCCTGTCATTTGCGCCCATGATTTTGCCATAGCTTTTTGCACTGAACCCTAGTGCTCCTAAGCTGGATATCCCTGCGGTAGCGAGGGCAGATTTTTTTATAAATTCTCTTCTATTGTTATTCTTTTTCATAAGGTTTTTAGATTTTCTTTAGATTAAATTGGGTAGGGTCATCGCTAAAATCAAATGACCCTGCAAACGCAAACTAGCGACAGGGTCATTTGGAAGTTAGCTTACAGCATTGATTGCTAGTGGTTTATTTTAAATCTTTTAACTTGATGCTTTTGAAGCTTACCAAGTTGCCATGATCCTGGAGAAGGATATGTCCCTCTTCGGCCTCACCAAAATCTTCCCATTTGGCATATTTACTGCCAGCTACCAGTTCACGGTAAGCCTCAGAACCTCTTTCATATTCAAGGACTTTGATGCCATTCAAGTAATGCTCCACATGATTGTTTGGATATACGACTACACGTCCTTGGTTCCATTCACCGATTTTCTTAGTGAACCTAGACTGCTTATCAGCAGTGATAAGGTCATAGAGGGAAGACAATGTTCTATTGCCGTTTTTGCCTTTTTTGGCATCTGGGTGTTTTTCATCATCTAGGATTTGATATTCCAGTCCTATAGCTGATCCGGAAGTCTTCTCATCCAATGTCACAAAGTACTTCACTCCACTATTGGCCCCTTCAGATAATTTGAACTGGAAAGACAAGTCGAAAGCACTGTACATGTCTTTTGTGACAATATCCCCGTATGATTGGGATTCGCTGCCGTCAGATTCTGCAATAGTCAGCACACCATTATTGATCGTCCAGCCTTTAGAAGGAAATTCATCTTTATTGGTGGATTTCCAGCCATCAGAATTTTTTCCGTTAAAGAGCAATTTCCAGCCATCTTGTTTTTCATAGTCCGTAAGCGTATTGTCTACAGTACTGACTACATAATGTCCTTTTTCAAAAGCCTTTGGCTCCAGATTTTCCGTTTGGACCTTAATGTTCTTGAAGTAGGTTTTTCTACCGGCATGGTCAGGATTACCTCCAATGCCGTGTACTTGAAGGCCAATAAAACCTTGGCTATCCATATCATCCACGACATAGGCAACGGCCTGGCCATTTACCCACGTTTTGATCTCATTGCCGATAGCCTCGATCCGATAGTGGTTGTATTCGCCTAGTTTAAAGGCTTTTCTTGCTTCTGGATGGAGTGTCAATGGATATAACCAACCTCTTCTGGCTTCATCATAAATGCCTCCAGACCAAGCTCTCTCTTTAGGGTCCGCCTCTACCTGATAGCCAAAAACACGGTTTTTGTCCGCATTGTACTGGCCGCGTGTCATGACACCCGAATTGCTCGTTTCATCCTCAATTTTAAGATCCAGCTCCAAAATGTAGTCGTCGTACACCTCTTCTGTTGACAAAAATGTATTGGGGGTGTTTACTTTAGAAATACCAACAATGGCATTATCTTCAATGACAAATTCGGCCTCTCCGCCCAGGGCTTTCCAGCCTTCTAGTGACTCCCCGTCAAAAAGAGAGGTCCATCCATCTTCAGAGGTAGTACTTTCCTTCTTTTGGTTACAGGAAAAACAAATTATTCCACTCAAAACAAGTGCAAATGGAAAAGATAATTTCTTAAACATGTTTATCTCGGTTTTATTGATTTTAGCAAGCTAAAAATGAGGATTTAATCTTTGCTTGTCAAATATTGTAAGTAGTTTAATTACGAAATCGATTCCGAGAAGGAGAGGGGATAAGCTCCGAATGTAGTACGCTTAGCTCGATTATAAAACCGTCTTCCTACAGCCGCCACACCAAGCCTGTTTGAAGTGCCCTAGCTACTGAACACGGGCAATGAAAATAAATTTTCATAAAGGGAAATTGAACTGACCCTCTGTGATGTACCTACGGCACATTATAACGGACTGGTGCTCGTAGCTGTTACCAAGCTTTCATACCTACGGCATGATGCTTTCAAGTCCATGGTAACCTCCGTTCGATTATAAAACCGTTTCCGTACAGTGGTAGGAACATCTTAGCTGTTCGGGATTTGCAATCCCGAAGCGGGATAATGGGGATTTGAAATCCCCTAGGCCATTTGAGAATAGCGCGCTGGTGTTTTGCAAACAACGTAAAGGTTAGCCGAAGTAAATCATACGGAACCATATTTACCCTGTTGCCAAAAGCATTACCTGATCCTAGGATGCAAGGGGGACAACAAAAAAACGCCCGAAGGCGTTTTTTTTATCTCTGATCCAAAAAGCTAGTTTATCACAATGACACGCCCCTTTTCCAAGGAATAAAGTCGTCTTGGTTGAGTGTCTGTGCTTTGGCTTTTTTATTGCCGCTGGCCACTTCGATGATGTGCTCAAGGATTTCTTCACCCATCTGATCGATGGTCTTATCTCCAGAGATGACGCCACCAGTATTGATATCGATGATATCGTCCATTTTTTCGGCCAAAATATGATTGGAGGAGACTTTTAGCACAGGCGTTACAGGGTTTCCGGTAGGGGTGCCCAGTCCAGTGGTAAAGAGAATGACATTGGCTCCCGAACCTGCCATGGCAGTGGTGCTTTCCACATCATTTCCTGGGGTACACAGTAAGTTTAGGCCAGGTTTCGTTACAAACTCAGCATAGTCGAGTACATCCACGATAGGAGAGGTTCCTCCTTTTTTGGCAGCACCAGCTGATTTCATGGCATCGGTAATCAATCCATCTTTGATATTTCCAGGACTGGGGTTCATGTCAAAACCAGAACCAACGGCCTCCGCTGAAGCGGCATAGGCCCTCATGAGTGAAACAAACTTGTCCGCTGATTCATCTGTTGTGCACCGGTTGATCAACTCTTGCTCTACCCCACAAAGCTCGGGAAATTCCGAAAGAATGGTTTTGCCTCCAAGTGCCACTACCAAATCAGAAGCATGCCCTACAGAAGGATTGGCAGATATGCCAGAAAAACCATCCGATCCACCGCACTCAAGCCCCACAGTGAGTTTACTCAATGGCGCAGGTTTACGCCCTTGTTGGTCAGCGTCAGTGAGGGCAAGGAAGGTTTTCTGAATGGCATTGGTCAATAAAGTGTTTTCGGTTCCTTCTTCCTGTTGTTCAAGGATAATCACTGGCTTTTTTAAATCCGGATTGATCTTATCCAGTTTTTCTCTCAGGATAGCAGGTTGGGCATTTTGGCAGCCTAGGCTGAGGATAGTAGCTCCAGCCACGTTGGGATTATTGATATATCCGGCAATTAATCCACACAGCATCTCAGAATCTTGTCTGATACCACCACAGCCAGCTTGGTGTGTGAGGAATTTGATGCCATCTATGTTTTGAAAAATACGGGACGCTCCATCTTGCTCAACAGTATCAACAGTTAACTCAGCAATTTGCTCTTTTTTACCTTGTGTATAAAGGTCTTTCATTTGTTTCACGAAACTCTTGTATTTATTGGGCTTCGCAAAACCCAATTCTTCTACAAAAGCATTTTTCATGATTTCAATGTTTCTATTTTCGCAGAACACCAGCGGTATGACCAGCCAGTAGTTAGCTGTTCCGACTTGTCCATCTTCCCGGTGATATCCCATAAAAGTGCGGTCAGCCCATTTGCTTACGTCAGGTGCACTCCAAGGCTTGAAATCCCTTTCACCAGTAAACGCTGATGTCTTGTGGGCTACATTTTGGGTGGTCAGTACTTCACCTTTGGCGATGTGGTTCATGGCCTTCCCACAAATGATACCATACATATAAATATCCTCATCGGTAGAAAACTCCTGTTCGGCAAATTTATGTTTGGCTTTAACGTCGTGTGTCAGTGTGATATCATTTCCTTTATAGGTAATGACCTCGCCAGCTTTTAGGTTTGCCAGTGCCACTAGCACGTTATCTTTTGGGTGAATCTTTAAGATTTTATGTAACATGTGAGTTAAATTTTATTATATTGCGCAATCGATTGCACAATTTAGACAAAATTTAATTAATGCAAATGAATATTTCGGTTTTTTTCTTAGACAAATGTGTTTTGAAAGGCTTTTTTCAAATTTTCGTCGCCGCTGGCCTGTTCAGTTTAATGAAATGGCGAAAAAAAAGGCCAGTTAATTTGAAAATGGACAGGAAAATTTTTTTAGGAAATTTATTTGGGTTTAATTCGGTGAATGAAAATTATTATCTTTCATGCAATGCGTTTAGCATGGATAAATCTCTTTAATTCAAATTTATTTTGAACGAGGGGACTCAATTCTTATTACTTCTGCCCGAACCATATTAAATTGTTAATTCAAAGCAAACATATATAACCAAGTAACTAATAACCGATAGATGAACAAACGAGTAATTACTCTCGGAGAAATTATGATGCGGCTTTCTACTCCGGGACACGAGCGATTTGTAAGCAGCAATAATTATAACGTTGTTTTTGGAGGTGCTGAGGCCAATGTAGCCATATCATTGGCCAATTGGGGGGTGTCAACAGCCCACGTCACGGCTTTTCCTAACCATGACATAGGAAAGGCAGCCACTCAATATTTACGCTTTGCCGGACTGGATACACAGTATGTGTTTTTTGAAGAAGGTAGGATGGGGCTGTATTTTGTCGAAAACGGTGCCATGCAGCGATCGTCCAAAATTATCTACGATAGGTTTGATTCCGTATTCGCCAATTTTGACGGTAAAGCGATTGATTGGAAGGAAGTTTTTGACGGAGCAGACTGGTTTCATTGGACTGGGATCACTCCAGCCATCTCAGCTTCGGCAGCAAAGATATGTGAAGACGCTGTAAATGCCGCCCATGAGATGGGGATCAAAATCAGCGGAGACATCAATTACCGTAGAAACCTCTGGCAATATGGCAAACAACCCTTGGATATTATGCCAGGCCTCATAGCGAAAACCGACTTGATCATAGCCGGTTTGACCGATTTTGAGAACTGTATGGATATCCATGAAAAAGAGTATATAGCTGCATGTAAAAAAGCACAGGAAATATCTCCGTCCATCAAGTATATATCCACTACCCATAGGGACAATATCAGTGCTTCCCACAATAAGCTATCGGGAGTATTATGGAATGGAAAAGAGCTACTCAATAGTAAAAGTTACGACATGACACATATCGTAGATCGAGTAGGAGGAGGAGATGCTTATATGGGAGGATTGATCTATGGTCTCCTGAAAGGAGGAGATCAAGATGCTCTGGAGTTTGCCGTGGCAGCTTCTGTATTAAAGCATTCCATTCCAGGTGATGCCAATTTTGTGTCTGCTGATGAAGTGGCCCAATTGGTAAAAGGTGAAAATGTTGGGAAATTATTACGATAGATTAAAATAAGCTTATATCATATGAAATTCAGCAATAAAGAAATTATTGAAGCTATGGAGACCACAGGGATGATCCCTGTCTGTAACCATAGCGATGTAGAAGTGGCAAAAAATGTACTGGACGCTTCTTATAATGGCGGTGTAAGGGTATTTGAATTCACCAACAGGGGTGAAAATGCCCTGGAAGTTTTTAAAGAATTAAAAGCCTATTCCAATAGGCACAGTGGGCTTATTTTAGGTATTGGAACAATCTTTACGCCCAAGGAAGTGGAAGATTTTATAGAAGCAGGTGCTGATTTTATTGTCTCACCGGCCCTTATCCCCAACGTAGCCGTAACCGCTACTAGAAACAACACCCTTTGGATCCCCGGCTGTGGTACGGTCACAGAAATCTTCAATGCCCAAGAAATGGGAGCGCAGGTCATCAAAGCTTTCCCGGGCAATGTATTGGGAACATCATTTATTTCTGCTGTTAAGGCTGTATTACCTTCCCTTAAGATCATGCCAACTGGGGGTGTGGAGCCTACCAAAGAAAACCTCTCTGAGTGGTTTGGGGCAGGAGTGACTTGTGTAGGAATGGGCTCACAACTATTTAAAAAGGACTGGATCAACCAACAGAAATTCGATGCACTGGAAAAGCAGATTTCAGAAGCACTGGATATCATCCAAGTCATTAGAAATAGCCAATAAAAATGAAGAAATCAAACAATTATCATAGACCCAATTTTCTTGTTAGTTTATTGATTTGTAGTTTCTTGGCTGTCTTTATTTCGTGTAAGGGTTCAGGTGGAAATAAAGTGATCAAACTAGGTCACGGTTTGGATACCAAACACCCTGTACATGAAGCCATGCTCTATATGGCCGAAAGACTAGAAGAAAAATCTAACGGCAAATTGACCATGAAGGTGTATCCCAATGCCCAGTTGGGCAATGAAAGGGAACTAGTAGAACTGTTACAGATCGGCAGTCTCGGCATGACCAAAGTGTCATCAGCGGTAATGGAGAGTTTCGCTCCAAAAATCCAAGTGCTGAGCCAACCTTATCTTTTCAGGGACAATAAACATCGCGAACGTGTACTGAATGGTGATATCGGCAAGATGTTATTGAATGAAGGTACCCAGTTTTGGCTGAAGGGACTGTGTTTTTATGATGCAGGATCAAGGAGTTTTTATACCAAGGATAAACCTGTGGAATCCCCAGAAGACCTGGTAGGTAAGAAAATCAGGGTGATGGAGAGTAATACGGCCATTAATATGGTGAAGAGTTTTGGAGGATCGCCCACGCCGGTTTCTTGGGGGGAGCTGTATACGGCCCTGCAACAAGGCATCGTAGATGGTGCAGAAAACAACCCACCCAGTGTAATAAGCTCAAGGCATTACGAAATCTGCAAGTACTATTCACTAGATGAGCATACAGCGGTTCCGGATATGTTGATGGTCAGTACCAAGGTATGGGACAGGCTTACCGAAGAAGAGCAGCGTTGGCTGCAGGAAGCAGCAGATGAATCGGCTACGTTCCAATACAAGATTTGGGCAGAGGCGGAAAAAGAAAGCATGAGACAGTTGGAAGCGGAAGGGGTTACCATTACTCGTCCAGACAAGGAGCCATTCAGAAAAGCCGTGGAGCCAATGTACGAACAGATCAAACAGACACAGCCTGAAATGTACGAGATTATAGAAAATATTAGAAACCATGAATAACCATAGCAACTCATTAAAAAACAGGATAAACCATAACGTGGGGTATTTGCTTATGTTTATCATGTCCCTGATGGTGATCAATGTTACCTGGCAAGTACTTTCGCGCTATGTGTTCCAGTCACCAAGCTCTTTTACAGATGAACTGGCCAGGTTTTTATTGATATGGCTGGGGATGCTTGGGGCTGCATATGTCGCTGGACATAATGAACATTTGGCTATCGATATATTGCCCTCAAAGCTTACAGGTAAGGCCAAGAATAACCTGATGTTCTTTATCCATATTATCATCATCGCCTTTTCAGTTCCAGTCATGATTTTTGGCGGAAGTAACCTAGTGTATATCACGTATATCCTAGGGCAAAAATCAACCACTTTACAGATTCCATTGGCTTATGTGTACACCATTATACCTATCAGTGGAATCCTGATATTGATTTACCAAGTGGCTGACATCAGACTTCTTCTTCAACAAAACCCAAAAACGTAATCATGGAATATATTACTATAATCATATTAGTACTGAGTTTTATTACCCTTATGGGCTTAGGGGTGCCGGTAGCTTGGAGCCTTGGCTTTTCGAGCTTGCTGACATTAATGGTGACAGTGGCCGCAGTGCCATCCATGACGACCATTGCCCAAAGAATGGGGGCTGGATTAAACAGTTTTTCTCTATTGGCCATTCCCTTTTTCATATTGGCCGGAGAGATCATGAACAAAGGCGGAATTGCCAATCGCTTGATTAATTTGGCCAAAGCGCTTACAGGAAGATTACCGGGAGGATTGTTGTATGTAAATGTTATAGCAGCCATGCTTTTTGGTGCTATTGCCGGTTCTGCTGTAGCTGCAGCCTCGGCATTAGGAGGTATTTTGGGCAAGAGAATGGATGATGAAGGTTACCCAAAAGAATTAGGGGTAGCGGTAAACGTAACTTCATCTACCACTGGACTAGTGATTCCTCCTTCCAATGTATTGATCGTGTACTCTTTGGCGAGTGGTGGTGTATCTATTGCAGCCCTTTTTGTTGCTGGTTATATTCCCGGCCTGTTTATGGGACTCTTGTTAATGCTCACCGCAGCTTATTTTATCAAGAAAAAGAAACTTCCTGCTGGAGAGCCTACTTCCTTTAGAGAGTTGGGAAGGGTGTTTTTCTCTGCAGCACCTAGTTTGACTTTATTGGTAATTGTGATAGGAGGGATTGTCATGGGTGTTTTCACAGCTACAGAAGCATCTGCTATTGCTGTTTTGTACTGCCTTGGCCTTTCATTCTTCTATGGAGAGCTAAAAGCCAAAGACCTGCCCGCCATACTGCTCAAATCATCTGCCACCACAGCAGTGGTAGCGATGTTGATTGCCACGTCTATGGCCATGTCTTGGGTAATGTCCAGTGAAGATATTCCCCAGTCGATCAGTGCAGTGTTATTGTCCTTAAGTGATAATAAGTTCGTCATTCTGATCATCATTAATCTCATCCTCTTATTTGTGGGGATTTTTATGGACATGACACCGGCAGTATTGATCTTCACGCCTATATTCTTGCCTGTAGTGACCGAACTGGGCATTGATCCGGTACATTTTGGGATCATTATGGTGCTTAATTTGTGTATCGGTCTGTGTACCCCTCCTGTGGGATCCGTGCTCTTTATTGGAGTAGGTGTCGCTAAGACGTCCATTTCACATGTGGTAAAACCTTTACTGCCTTTCTTTATAGCCATGATTATTGGTTTGGCCATTATTACCATTTGGCCACAAATGACCCTTTGGCTTCCTAGCTTGTTTGGGTTATAGTCCTTAACAATAATCTTATACTATAAATAAGAGGCTGTCTTTTTTCCTTCATTGAAGGAGAAGGACAGCCTTTTTATATTTTTACCCCCAGCTTATTGCGGATCAAGCCATATTTCTGGGGGACGATAAATTTCTTTATTTATCAGAACAATGATACGCCACCAAGGCTCCAAGGCACAAAGCAACTATAAATCCCTTTCAGTACAGGTTTCAGCTTGCACTTGCTGACTTTGGGACTATGTGGCCTTTTTATGTATTCGTGGTTTTACCATTAACAAACTGGCAGTCCCCAACTTTTACGCTTGGTCCCTTATCGCTTATTGAAATGGGGATAAAACCGCAATAGATTTTCGGATGAACAGGACAGATCTTAGCCATATCCCTAGACTTTTGACCTTTTTTAGTACAAATTGAGACAGAATGATTAACTAATTCGTCTATATTTTCGTTAGTTTAAAATAGAATCAAATGCTAATTGTCATGAAAAGACTCCTTTCGATATTTATTTTGCTGTTTGCCGCGGTTCAGTTTACTGATGCCCAGAATTTTCCAAGCCAAGTTTGGCATGATGGCTCAATTTATCTTACCACTGGTGATGTCCACAAAGGAAAGGTAAAATATGACCTAGAAAAAAACATTGTCCAATTACAAAGTGATGGGGTTCATACCTATAACAGTTCCTCCATTTCCCGTTTTGAAATATTTGATGAGTACTATGGAGGCATGAGGTCTTTTTATAGCCTTCCATATGATGTCAACAATAATAACTACGAAGTGCCCATCTTCTTTGAGTTGCTGACAGAGGGGGATGACATCACGTTGCTGTGTCGAGAGTACATCACCACTGACACCAGAAATATGGGAATGTACAATATGTACATGTCTCCAATGTACGGCCCACCAATGAGCACAACGAACAAGCTGGCCTTTGATTACTTTTTCTTGACTGAGGGAAAGATCGTAGAATACAGCCAAAAAAGAAAAGATCTCCTGGGCTATATGGAAGATAGAGAAGATGAAGTGAAGCTTTATATGCGTAAAAACAGGCTTGATTGCGATAGAAGAGGGGATTTGCTACGGATTACGGCCTACTATAATAAGCTGAAGGACGAATAGAACTAAGCCGCTTAGAAAGGAGACTACATAAATAGTGTTAATTTGAAAGAATGATGGATAGAGTGTTCATCATTCTTTTTTTTTGAAGGCTTTATCGTAAATTTGATCCGTGAATTGAGCAGTGAGATAGACCAGGATCATATCCACTAACATCACGGAAACACTAATTTTTATAAAAACAACAGGTAAATGACCAAACCACTCATTTTAGTATCAAACGACGATGGTATCACTTCCAGAGGCATCAGGGTTCTGGTGAATGTGATGAAAAAACTTGGCGAGGTGGTCGTCGTAGCACCGGACAGTCCACAGTCAGGAATGGGGCATGCCATTACCATTGGCAATACGCTGAGA
The DNA here is from genome assembly GCF_003260975.1 of Echinicola strongylocentroti. NCBI lineage: Bacteria > Pseudomonadati > Bacteroidota > Cytophagia > Cytophagales > Cyclobacteriaceae > Echinicola > Echinicola strongylocentroti. The sequence continues at coordinate 6,137,234 of NZ_CP030041.1, forward strand.
TTGGATGAAGAGGAAATTTTTGAAGATGTGGAAGCTTATAAGTCCAGTGGTACCCCTGCAGATTGTGTAAAACTGGCCAAGCATTATGTGTTTAATGATCGTAAACCGGACCTGATCGTCAGCGGTATCAATCACGGAAGCAATACCTCTATCAGTGTGCTTTATTCCGGTACTATGTCCGCAGCAATCGAAGGAGCAATAGAAGGATATCCATCGATAGGTTTCAGCCTCTGTGATTATAGTGCCAAGGCGGATTTTTCACATGTGGAAGAATATGTTTATAAGATTGCCAAGCAAGTACTGGAGCATGGCATGCCCAAAGGAGTTGCCCTTAATGTCAACTTCCCTCCCAAACGCAATGAACCGCTTAAAGGCATTAAGCTTTGCCGTCAGGCAAGAGCCAAGTGGCAAGAGGAGTTTGACGAGCGCTTTGATCCCAATGGCAGGAAGTACTTCTGGATGGCGGGAAATTTCGTGAATTTTGACAAAGGCGAGGATAACGATGAGTGGGCCATTGCCAATAATTATGCTTCGGTGGTACCTTGTCAGTTTGACATGACCGCCTATCACGCCATCACTCAGATGAATGAGGAGTGGGATTTGGATGTGGAATAGGAGTCCAAAGTGCCCCGTACAAGGGCTACAAAGCTGAATGAAGTTTAGAACAGGTTCAATATTTTCCTTTTGAACCTGTTCTATTTTTTTTGCCCTGAACTTTTTCAGAGGTAATGTGGGGTTAAAATTTCAACGTATTTGGCAAATATTTCGCCACTAGATCCTCGTAGTAAGGCCTTAAGGCTTTGGCATCAGGGGGAACGGGTACTTTGGAATACAGGTCATAGGGATTGAATTTATGGACCCATTCAAACAGCTTCTTGTCATGATCGCTCAGTAAGTGGTCATAGGCATTTTCTTTATGCTGGGCATAGAAGGAGTGATACCGGATCATATAGAGGGCTTGTTCGGGCAAGTGGTCTTTTACCATCTGATAAAGGTATTCATCATGTCCCCAAGACATTTTTACATTATCCAGGCCGCAATTGGGACTGTATAGGCCATACTTGGTGTTCAGTTCAGGGTTATGCTGATCGGGGTTGAGGTCAAAAAACTCCGGGAAAACAATTTTGTCCGAAAACTGGCATCCCACGGGAAAAGTGTCGCCCACCACAGCCCATTGAGGCTCCCCGAAGAGACATAGTACCTTGCCAAAATCATGGATAAAACCAGTCAACACAAACCAATCTGGATGGCCATCTGCACGGATGGCTTCAGAGGTCTGGAGCAGGTGCTGCAACTGGTCCAAATCTGTATCGGGGTCAGAATCATCTACGAGGGTGTTCAGAAAATCAACCGCCTCCCAGAAACCCATTTCTTTTTTATTGAACTGTAGGAATTCTTCCTCTTTTTTGACCACAAAATCATAGGTCTGGTATTGGTGGTTGAGCTTATAAAACTCCTTCACGGTGTCTTGTCGGCTTCCATCATTATAATTTCGGTATTGCTCCTTTGATTTGTCATGGTCAGAGGGGTCTGGGTAGCGCTCCAGCAAGTCCTTTTCCCAGTCTTCAATACTTTTCAATGGATTCTTATCAGATATGTCTTTTAAATTCTTCATAGGTCTATTGCGTTGTCATATAGCATTGTACCAATTTACATATGAAAGCGATCACTTACAATTCCCGCTGATTTACCCCTGCCTATAAGAAAGGACAAAATAGGTCTTAGAATGCATTTGAAAGGGGAAAACACGAACGAAAACCTTTGCATAACAAAGTGCATAATCAGGCGCAGCACTAGCCCCAAAGTACCCACAGAAGTGTCACTTGGTCCTGTTTTGCCACGAAGCCACAAAGGCACTAAGAAGAATTGTTGTATTTAGTATCCAGTAAAAAATGGAAAACATAGGTTTTTTGACTAATGATGGAACGCTGATAACGCCGATCAGACGGATTGTCACTGATTATTTTTATTTTACAACTAGCTACTATTGTGACAATGTTTCCTACTGTGCCCTATGTGTCTATGTTGTTCAAATACATCATGCTCTAAAGAATAGTATTGTATTTAACCACATAGGAAGATAGAATGCATAGGTTTTTTGGCTAATGATGGAAAGCTGATAACGCTGATCAGACAGATTTTCACTGATTTTTTTAGGTTCACAACTAGCTACTATTGTGCCCTATGTGTCTATGTTGTTAACCATAAATCGTAGTCTAAAGACGGGTATTGTATTTAACCACATAGGAAGATAGAAAACATAGGTTTTTTGGCTAATGATGGAACGCTGATAACGCCGATTAGGCAGATTTTTACTGATTTTTTTTTCTTTTACAACTAGCTACTATTGTGCCCTATGTGTCTATGTTGTTCAACTACATCATGCCCTAAAGAATAGTATTGTATTTAACCACATAGGAAGATAGAAAACATAGGTTTTTTGGCTAATGATGGAACGCTGATAACGCCGATTAGGCAGATTTTTACTGATTTTTTTTTCTTTTACAACTAGCTACTATTGTGCCCTATGTGTCTATGTTGTTCAACTACATCATGCCCTAAAGAATAGTATTGTATTTAACCACATAGGAAGATAGAAAACATAGGTTTTTTGACTAATGATGGAACGCTGATCAGGCAGGTTTTTACTGAATTTTTTAGGTTTACAATTAGCTACTATTGTGCCCTATGTGTCTATGTTGTTCAACTACATCATGCTCTAAAGAATAGTATTTAACCACATAGGAAGATAGAAAACATAGGTTTTTTGGCTAATGATGGAACGCTGATAACGCTGATTAGGCAGATTTTTACTGATTTTTTTTTCTTTTACAACTAGCTACTATTGTTCCCTATGTATCTATGTTGTTCAACTACATTTGGCAGATCCCCTAAAATATCAAAAACTGGTTTTTAAAAGAATAATAGGAGTTTTTTACCTGAATTAAGTGATTTTTGCAAAAATAGTACGTGTATAGGGAAATATAATACACAGTATAATTTAATCTTTTATTTGAAAAATGCAAACTTACCCGTGCTGTATGGTCATCACAGCACAGTACAGATCAGTTACGCTGATCTTCCTCTCTATCTTACAAACATAATTTTGACCCTGAACTAATAGTAGAAAGTAAATTTTATTAATCGGTTACTTTACATAATAACGTGTTAGTCTAACACTTAATTGTGTGGGGCCGATAAAAATTAGCAACCCAATTTAATAACCTAACCCAAGTCAAGATGATCAAAAGGATTACTTACTTTTTTTCAGCTTGCTTTCTGCTATTTGGATGTAGAGAAGTAGGCTGGGAAGAACATTATGAACGCCCCGAGTGGCTCAAAGGCAATGCCTGGGAATTGCTGGAAAGCAGGGGGGATTTTACCATCTTTCTGGAGGCCGTAGAAAAAGCCGGCTTCAAAAGTTTAGTGGAGGGAAAAGGGATCATTACGGTGTTGGCACCGCCTGATGATGCTTTTGAGAAGTACTTCACTGAAGAGGGCATAGGGTCTGTCGATCAACTCTCAGAAGCTGAAGCAAAGAAGTTGGTGGGCTACCATTTGGTCTATTACTCATTCTCCAGAGAACGATTTGCCAATTACCGTCCGGAAGGACAAGCTGTAGAAAAGCCCGCCATGGCCGGTTTGTATTACAAGCACCGCACCAAAAGCCGGGATACCATTTCAGTAGAAATGGATAAGGTGTCGGGAAAAGAACGCACTATTTTTCACAAAGAACGTTTTGTTCCTGTTTTCTCTTACAACCTATTCACTTCCAAAAACATCGATGCTGCGTCCAACTACGAGTATTTCTATCCAGAAAGCACGTGGACTGGCTCCGGTGGCTTTAATGTTTCCAATGCCACGGTCAGTGAATATGCACTGCCTACCGATAATGGTTACGTGTATATCATGGACAGGGTGGTAAAGCCCTTGGAAACTGTATATAATGAATTGGAACAAGAAATCAATTACAGTGATTTTATTAAAATCTATGATCGGTTTACCAGTTTTTGGTATGATGATGCCACTTCCAAGGCCTATGCGGATGCTGGAGATTCACTTTATGTGAAAATGCACAATGGTTTGCCGGAAATTGCTTCCGAATGGTCTTATAATGGCGGGGCTGGATTGGTGGATTATGCAAACCTGGCAGCCCTTTCGGCCAATGCCTATAATGTTTTTGCTCCCAACAATGCAGCGTTACAGGCGTTCTTTAGCGAATACTGGTCAGCGCATTATGCTTCGCTTGAGGAAGTGCCTTTTGTACCGATCAGGTTATTGCTGAGCAACCACGTCTATACTGGAAGTATTGTCTTTCCATCTGAAATCGAGCGCGGTGATATCCAAAGTGTCTTTGGCAATACCATTCAATTTGATCCGGCACAGGACGTGGAAGCCAAAGGCATCGGCGTGAATGGGGTGTACTATGGATTGAACGAAGTGATCGTGCCAGAGCTATTCCGCGGAGTGATCGGTCCACTGCTGCAGCAACCTGAATACAGCATTTTCTTACAGATGCTTTATGACTCGGGCAGCCTACAGGCTTTCCTCGGTGATGCGCTCAGGTTTACGGTTTTCATTCCTACCAATGAGACCATTCTCAGCACCATTTACGGTGGAAGTGAAATCTTCTGGAATGAAGGCAATCCCCTGCAGTTTGGAGATGAAGCCATAGAGGTCGAAAATGCCGATGGCATCCTTGTGCCCATGAGTACCGGCGCCATGAGGGCTTTTGTGCAGAACCATATTGTGACTGAAGAGATCACGGAAATTTCCGGAACCAACGTGTACCGTACCCGCAACCCATTCAGTTACCTGTATATCACAGACCAAGGGGTGGCTTCATCCAATAATTATAACCTCGGGGAATTTGCCCCTGCGACTACCGTCTCCGGCGAATGGAACAACGGAAAGGCCTATGAGGTAGAGCGCTCGCTCATCCGTGAAGAAGGCAGCTTCAAGTACATCATTGCATCGGCCAGTTCTGGAACCAGTACCATTCAGGAATTTTCGGAATTCTCCAAACTGCTGTCCCAAGCTGGTTTGGTGGAGCCCAATAATGAATTTGAATTCCTATTTGGCGACAACTACATGCTCTTCGCACCGACCAATGAAGCCATTTTGGAGGCTAAAGAGCAAGGACTGATCCCAGAAGGTGAAGATGAGTTGGAGGATTTTCTGCGGTATTATTTTGTACCGGCCAGTATCAATAGCTACAGTGACTATGCCTTCCCAGGAATGGGAGTGGAAGGTGCGCTGACAACAGCCCAAGAAAACGGGGACGCCTTCAGCCAACTGACACTTATGGACAATGGTACAGGCCTTCAGCTAAGGTCTGCTTCTGGAGAGACGGCCAGCGTGGTCAGTACATTTCCAAGAACTTATGTGGATGGCGCTGTCTATCAGATCGATAAAGTGCTCAATTCAGGACAATAAACCCTCAATACCAGTTTTATGAAACTAAGATATATCATTAGCTGTCTGCTAATGCTGCTCATCGTATTGCCTTCTGTGGCACAGGAACAGCAGCAACAACAGACCGTTTTGACAGGAAAAATAACCGACATCGGTGGGGAGCCACTCATAGGAGCGAGTATCTTCATCGAAAATGAACAGCAACGTAATTTAAACGGTACCATTTCGGACGAAAATGGTAATTATCGCTTGGCAGTACCACAGGGTAATGGCCTGAAAGTGGTTTTCTCCTATATCGGTTTTAAAACCAAAAAGGTGACCATCGGTAACCAAACCACCATCAACACCAAACTGGAAGAAGATGCCTTCGAATACGGCTCTGCTGAGGTCGTGGCCGAGCGTGTCCAGACCAACTCGCTGGGCATCAGTCAGCGTGAGCAAGTGTCTTCCAGCCAGCGTTTTGATGTGGAGCAATTGGAGGAAGTGCCCATGACCTCTATCGAATCAGGGCTGCAAGGAAGAATGGCCAATGTGGACATTATTTCAGGTGCTGACCCCGGGTCAAGAAGTACCATCCGTATCCGGGGAACCTCTTCCCTGAATGCCAATTCTGAACCGCTGATCGTGGTGGACGGGATTCCTTACCCGACCAATTTTGGCGATGACTTTAACTTCGCCACGGCCAATGACCAGGACTTTGGGGCCTTGGTCAATATTTCTCCCAATGACATAGAATCCATTGAGGTGCTTAAGGATGCGGCCGCTACGGCTATTTGGGGTTCTCAGGGCGCCAATGGGGTGTTGGTGTTCAAGACCAAAAAAGGAAAAAAAGGAAAGACGCGGTTTTCTTTCTCTACCAAATCGGAAATCAAGAAGGAACCCAATACCATTCCGCTGCTGAATGGATCACAGTATGTCAGCTTGATGCAAGATGGGATTTGGAATTCCATCAATGATATCGGCTATCAATCTGGTTCTGCCTATACGAACCTGTTGTTTCAGTCGTCGGAAATCAATTTTGACCCAGAGTGGGTTTACTTTGATGAATACAACCAAAATACCAATTGGGTCAATGAAGTAACCCAGCTGGGCTATTTCTTGGACAATAACTTTTCCCTTAGCGGTGGCGGTGACAAGGCTATCTACCGTGTGTCCGTCGGCTACCTGCGGGATATGGGAACGACCATCGGTACTTCACTGGACCGGTTCAATTCCATGGCGAGTGTGACCTATAATTTCTCCAGCAAACTGAGCGTGAGTGCGGACATGAGCTATTCCCAAAGTATCAAGGATGCCAACTGGACGGAAAATAAGTTCCCGTCTGCCCGTGCCATGGCCATGCGTAAAATGCCCAATATGAGCCCTTATGTCTTGGACGACGTGGGAAGGCGGACTTCGGAATATTTCACGCCATTGGAAAACTTCCAAGGGAGCTTTGCGAATAACAAAATGTACAATCCAGTGGCCTTGGTGCATGAATCGAGCAATCAAACCATCGCAGACAATGCCCGGGTGATCTTCCGATTGCGCTACCAGTTTAACCCAGACTTGCAGTACCAAGGGACGGTAGGTTTTGATACCAGAACCAATAAAAACACCAGTTTCCTGCCGCAGTCTGTCACGGGCGTACTTTGGACGGATCCTTATTTCAATAGAAGTGCGGATATGCTTTCGGATCAGCTGTATATCAATACCGAAAACAAGCTGATCTATAACAAAGCCATCAACGATAAAAACCACATCATTTTGAGTGGCTTGGTGCAGACCAACGAGGCCCGGAGTTTTGGCTATGTCAGCCAGACCAGCGGTAACGCCTCCGAATCCTTGAATGACCCGACAGATGGTGGTGCCGTTTCCAAGATGGAATCTGATAATTCGATGACCAGAAGAATGGCGACCATTGCCAATGCGCACTATACCTTTAATGGCAAATACATCATTTCGGGTGGCTACCGCTGGGAAGCCAATTCCAGCTTGGGGGCCAATAACCGTTGGGCAGGATTTCCTTCGATCGGTTTGGCCTGGCATTTTGGCGACGAGCCATTTATGAAGGATATAGCAGGTATAGAGCTTGGGAAACTAAGAGCCAGTTGGGGCAAAAGCGGTAACCCTCCGGGAGGGGCTTTCCCTTACATCGGTACCTTTAGCCCGATTACTCCGGGCTATATCGACATGGTGGCCATTTCGCCTGCCAGCATGCAGCTGGAGAACCTGCGCTGGGAGACCATCACGCAATCTAATATAGGTATTGACTTTTCTCTGCTTGAAGGAAGGCTTTTTGTCACTGCTGAAGTATATGACAGACGGACGACAGACCTCCTGCAGAAAGACTACAGTTTGCCTTCTTCCACTGGTTTCTCAGAAGTGAGGTACTATAATTCCGGAGAAGTGTACAACAGGGGCTGGGAAATGATCTTTAACTATGACGCGATCAAGCGAGAGGATTTAGGGATCTCCTTTAACTTCAATATTGCCCGTAACCGCAACAAGGTGGAGCAGCTTCCCGACAATATGCTTTTTGAAAACTATGATTTCGATAATGGCGAGTACGCCCATAAGATCGTGGAAGGCAATCCTATCGGCTCATTTTATGGATATCGCTATGAAGGCGTCTACCAAGATGGTGAGGAGACCTATGCCCGAGATAATGAAGGCAACCAGATGTATGATATCGATGGCGAATTGGTGTACATGCAAAACGGAAACCGACGCGTGTATCCTGGTGATGCCAAATATGAAGATGTGAATGGAGATGGGGTCATCGACCAGTATGATATCGTGTACTTGGGCAACGCCATGCCGTTGTTTACCGCTGGTGGTGGCTTCAATATCCGCTGGAAGAATTTTATGCTGACGACTTTCCTGCACGGAAGGTTTGGTCAGAAGATCGTCAACCAGACACGGATCAACACTGAAAACATGTACGGTACCTACAATCAAAGTACCGCAGTACTTCAGCGCTGGAGGCACCAAGGTGATGAAACGGAGATTCCTAGGGCACTGTATAATGAAGGCTATAATTACCTAGGCTCCGACCGCTTTGTGGAAGATGGTTCATTTGTGCGGTTAAAGACCGTATCGCTACGGTATTCCTTGCCAAAAGCTTGGCTGTCCAAAAACAATATCGAGCGGCTGGATGTCTTTTTTACCGCACAGGACCTGTACACGTGGACCAAGTATTCCGGTCAGGATCCGGAGGTAAATCTTTCCAGCAATATTTATATGCTCAGTGTGGATGGTGCATCTACGCCACGACCTAAGCGGTTTGCACTGGGTATAAATATGAACTTTTAATCCGAAGGAATCATGAGAAAGACATATATATGCTTACTGGCAGTATTAACATTTGCCGTCAGTTCATGTAACGATTGGCTGGAATTGCAGCCAGAGAACAATCAGGTCAGTGACGAATACTGGACCAATAAAGAAGAAGTAGAGGCCGTCCTGGGTGCTGGTTACGTACGGCTTCGCGAGACGATGGAACAGCAGTTGGTATGGGGCGAAATGCGAGGAAATGGCCTTACCACCGGCAGTGGAGCCATATCGGCCGATATCTTCAGAATCAACCAATGGGACATCCTTCCCGGTAATGACTTTGTCAAATGGGACAAGTTTTACCAAGTGATCAATTACGCAAACATGGTCATCAAGTATGCTCCTGAGGTAGTGGAGAAGGATCCTTCCTTCAATGAAAACGTGATGCAATCTTACCTTTCGGAGGCCTATTTCCTCAGGGGATTGGCGTATTTCTATTTGGTCAGAAACTTCCGGGACGTCCCCTTGATCACGGAGCCTTATATGGATGACCAGACTGCTTTTGAGGTAGCGAAGTCACCTTCCAATGAGATTTTACAGCAAATTAAAATGGACCTGGAAGGTGCTGTGGAATACGCCAAGGAAGTGGCGCCCACCGTATGGGAAACCAAAGGCCGTGCGACCAAATGGTCGATTTATGCCACCCTAGCCGATGTTTACTTGTGGACTGAAGAGTATGACAAGGCCGTAGCGGCCTGTGATGCAGTGATCAACAGTGGTCAACTGGGTCTTTTGGAAGGCGTGGTCAATAACAATAACAATTGGTACCGCATCTTCAGCGAAGGAAATACCAACGAAGGGATTTTTGAAGTACAGTTTGACTTTGACAAGAGTCAGACCAATAACCTGGTCTCCTGGTTTGGGACTAACCAACGGTATAATGTCACCGAACACACCGTTAGCTTGTTTGCCGATTCGGATGAAGATATCCGGGGAGAAGGATCCAGTTATTTGGACGGGGATTTCAGTGTTTGGAAGTACTTGGGTTCGGAAGCAGAGACAGGCATTCCAAGAACCTATAGTGACCAAAACTGGATCATTTACCGCATTGCTGAAATTTACCTGATGAAGGCAGAGGCCATGGTCATGAAAGGTGCGGGCAGCTATGATCAAGCCGTCGAGCTGATCAATCAGGTACGTGAGCGCGCCCAGATATCAGCACCGGTGTCTGCAGTATCCACGGAGTTGGAGATGCTGGAACTGGTCATGGAAGAGCGGGGAAGGGAGTTTGTCGGAGAAGGCAAAAACTGGTACGATATCCTTCGCGTGGCGAGCAGAAACGACTATGAGTACAAGGATTACCTGATCACACAGGTATTGCTGACGGCTCCTGCGAGTTCCGCTCCCATTATCCGCTCCAAACTACTGGATGTGAACAGCCATTACCTGCCCATTCATCTTGATGAGTTGGCCGCCAACAGGCTGTTGGAGCAAAATCCCTATTATGATAACCTAAACTAACCTCGCCATGAACATTAAAAATAACGCTATCATATACCTTGTGGGGCTGGTCATGGCACTGGTCTCCTGTTCGGATCCTTATGAGGATACCACGTTTACTGCTTACGAAGAGCTGCCCATATCCTTGCTGCTGGAATCACAGCCGGAGAAATTCTCCATGTGGGTAGCACTGATGCGACATGCAGACATGTACAATACGCTAAATCTCAAAAGTACCTATACGGTGTTCGCACCAACCAATGATGGGGTGCAGGAATATTTGGATGCCAATGGATGGGCTGATGTGACGGACATACCCAAAGAGGATGCTACCTATTTGGTAAAGTACCATACCATCAATCAGGTGAAAATCGGCCAAAGCCAATTTGAAAACGGTGTCATCAATGACCGTAATGCTACTGATGACAACCTTTCGATCGAATTTCGCGAAGGCGGGCTAAATGCGATTTACCTGAACGGAGCATCACGGATCGTGGACTTGGACATCGAGGCGACCAACGGTATTATCCATGGACTGGAGGATGTGCTGGTGCCCGTGACGGCCACCATCATGGACCGATTGGGAGATGAGCGCTTTTCTATTTTCCGAGAAGCAGTGGAAGCCGTGGGAAGGACCGATATGCTCAATACCATCGTGATAGAGGAAACCGATGTGACCGGTAATCCCTTGGAATATAGGATTCGAATGACGGCTTTTGCTGTGCCTGATGAGGTGTATGCCCAAGATGGAATCATGGGACTTGCCGACCTAATTGAGAAATTGGAGGTCGAAGGAGACCAGTACACCGATCCGGAAAATGGGCTGCGGAAGTACGTGGATTACCACTTGCTGTCGCAGGTAAGGTCTTTTGCGGATTTAGGTGATTTTCCGGAAGGAGAAATTTCCATGAACATCAACACGCTGGCTACCAATGAACTGATCAATATCGCCGACCGCTCAGGAAGTCTGGTCATGAACTATGATACTGCTGCCAACAGAGGCGTGTCCTTTATAGAGGAAAATATCAATTGCAAAAACGGTGTCATGCATGAAGTGGACCATTGGATGCCGCTTTTTACGCCAGAGCGGGTGACGGTGATATGGGACTTGACGGACTATGCTGACCTGCAAGCCCTCTGCGACCAATACCAAAACAGCAGTCTAAATTCGACTTACACGCGGACATTTACCCAAGAGGAGTTGAGTTGCTATACTTGGAAATCCACTCCGGAGTATCGACCAAATGCAGTCGCCTACCGCAATAATCGTGGAGCAGACGGAATCTGGTATGCAGATGCGGTCAACCACGACCACATAAGACTGGATTTGGGTCAATCCGGATGGATCGAAATGGAAACGCCCGTACTGATCAAAGGAAGTTATGAAATCACCATGACCTACCTCAGTTATACCGAGTCTGAAAATACAGGTTACCTGCAATGCTCCATGGATGGCAAGCGACTGGGCAGCCAGTGGCCTGTATCCAATAGGCGCTATGACAGGGCATTGGAGAGGAGGATGACCAGCTCGTTCACCTTTGATGAAACCGGCAGTCACACCTTGAGGATTGTGGCCATTGACGGTGAGTTACTTACACTTGATCACATCAGATTTAAACCTGTTGACTAACAATGAAACCCATGAAAAATTTTAAATACATACTTGGATTGCTTGTCTTGCTTTGTGTGGCATGTGAGGAGACATGGGACGAGCATTATGGACTGGAAGGGACAGATGAAACTGCCCAGGTGGTTTCCGAGCTCAATCTGCTGGATTACCTAAAAGCAAATCCTGACTATGCCAAATTTGTGGAGGCTTTGGAAGAGCAAGGTATCGCCGAGGAACTGACCAGAGATCAATATTTGTCCGTTTGGGCAGTGAATAACGAAGGAATGGAAGCTCTCCAGCAGATGGACATGGAAGCTGAATTTGTCCTGCGCTATCATATCAACAATTTGACCTATGATATGAGCAAACTGCGGGATGGTCTTCGACTTCGGTCACTTAACGGGAAATACATTCCAGTGACCAAAAAAGTAGAAAATACCATTCAAGTGGCGGATGCCACCATCACCAATGGAAACCAGTTTTGCCAAAACGGAGTAGTTCATGAAATCAGTGAACTGATGGTGCCGGATGAGAGCATTTATAATTATGTCTACAAGCTTTCGGACGATTTCTCCATGATCAGGGATTCTGTATTTGCCGCCAATGATACGGTATTTGATGCGCAAAACAGTATTCCGATTGGGGTGGATAAGTCAGGAAACACCATTTACGATTCGGCTTTTGTCATTGAGAATCCGATTTTCGAGGAGGTTGACTTCAGGTCAGAATTTTCTCAAGTGACCATGTTTGTGCCTAGTAACCAAGTGGTGGCCAATTGCTTCGATAACCTTCAGGGGCTTTATGACCAGTTTGGCAAGCCATTTACCAGAGAGGATTCGCTGACAGCCTGGAACTGGATCATGGATGCTGTCTTCTACGATGAGGTAGTGGAGGATTATGGCACAGAAGAGGATTTGATATCGGCATTTGGTGCTCGATGGAAGACTTCTGTACAAGGCGTGAACACCCAATACAAGCGGATGAGCAATGGCCGAATCTATGATGTCAACTTCCTAAAAATCCCCAATAACGTCCATATATCGGCGATCAAGCAGTTGTTTTACTATTATGAATTTGTACCTGATGAGCAGCGAGATGAACTCTTCACCTTCCACAATGCCACAGAGATCAGGGCACAAGGAACGGATAATTATTCATTCCCTAGTCTCAATGTTTCCGGTACCTACACCATTCTAAGGTTGTTTGGTGACAATATTCCCGGTCAACCTTTGGCAGTGGACTATACGCCAGTGAAGCTGGATAGAAATGAGGACGGTACCACGTCTGCTTCTGTAGTGGAGGTTCCGCCAGGTGAATATAACCTCTACATGGGCGTCCAGTCCAAAAACCATCCGTTCTTGAACGTTTACATTGATGACCAATTGGTCGCTTCTGAGCTAAATGTGGAGCCTTCTTCACCATGGAACTATGACCGTAGCACCAATACCGTTTCCGGTACCAAATGGGATGGCCTCGGCGGCTTGGTCGGCGTGGTGAACATCGAAGGTGATGAAATACGCACATTCAAGATCAGGGTAGAGGTGGCTTTGCTGGGAAAATCCTCCAGAGAAGAAATGAAGCTCTACCACTGGGCACTTGTACCCACCCAAAATAACTATTGATGAAAATGGAAGGAACAATGATAAAACAACATAAACTAGCCTTGATGTTGGCCTTGATGATGGTTATCGCCTTTGGGGCCAATTCCCAGCAAGTGCTAAAAGGAAAGGTGAGCAGCCCCTATGGGAATGAACCTATCAGTGACGCTTATATTTCCATAGAAAATAAAGAAAATACCGCCCAGACAGATGGGCAGGGGACATTCAGTATCGAACTGGACGAATTGGAAGGGAACCTGATCGTTTGGTCACCAGGGTTTCAGGAGCAGACCATTCCACTTTTGGGAAGGGATTATATAGAAGTGATACTGCTTCCGCAGCGAACAGACTACTATGAAGTACCGGCAAAGAATGATGAGCAGGGCAGCATGAAAGGAGAGCTGCTTCCTTCTGAGCGCTTCAAGCCTAGTGCCATGTATGTGGAGGATGTGCTCCAAGGGGCTTTTCCGGGACTGAATGTCATCAATAAAAGCGGCATGCCCGGTGAAGGAGCCTATGTCAATTTAAGAGGAATCCGTTCCCTGACCGGTAGAAATGCGCCGTTGATCGTCATCAATGGTATGCCTTACCTGCAGGATTTGAACAATTCAGCAATTATCAAGGGCTATTCGCCAAGTATGTTTAATGTGATCAGTGTCGATGATATTGACAATATCAAGTTGGTCAAAGGGAGTGCAGCATCACGCTACGGCTCCATGGGCTCCAATGGCGTCTTGCTGATCGAAACCAGTTCTCCGGAAGACATGGAAACGGTCATTGAGTTTTCAGGACAATATGGTATGGCCTACAACAACAAAAGGCTGCCCGTGCTGGGAGTAGATGACTTCAAGAGCTATATCGGAGATGTGGGACTTACCCGCTATGAAGACATGGGAGACATGCTGGACCTCTTTCCTTTCTTGCGGGATGATCCTGACTATTACTACAATTTCCTGTATAACAATGATACCGATTGGCAAGATTTGATCAATAAATCATCTTTTGTCACCTCTAATCACTTGCGTGTAAAGGGCGGAGATGCCATTGCCAAATACGACCTGTCGGTAGGGGCGAGTAATCAGGGAGGTACCTATGACAATACCAACTTCACCCGCTATACTACTCGACTAAATGCCCAGATCGAGCTAAGTCAACGGTTCCAATTGGTGACCTCGATGGGCTTGACCTATGGTAATAGCAAGTTGCATGAGCAGATTCTCTCTGATGCTACCAATCCTCTAATGGCGGCTTTGTACAAGGCGCCGATCTTGAGCCCATATAAGAAAGATGAATACAATAACCAGCTACCGGCTTATGATGCTGTTAGGCAGTTTGGGGTCTCCAATCCCTTGGCAGTAGTGAATGATACCAAGATGGAGTCGGACAATTTTGATGCTTTCTTGAATACCGGGTTGAATTTTGAGGTGAACGACCATACGAAAATGCAAGCGGTATTTGGGTATTATTCAGGGTACAAGCGGCAGTCTGCCTTTATCCCTGGTAGGTCCAGCCAGACCATCACCCCCCAAGAAGAGGGCGTGGCACTTAACACCGCCAGAGCAGGCACCGGCAAAGTCTCCAATTTATTCTATAAAGTCAATGCAGACATTGTGGAGGAACTGGCAGGCAACCCATTGGAAGCGGGAATAGGTTATCAAGGGATCATGACCAGACAGGAGTTTGATGGGGGATTTGGGCGGAATACCAGCTCGGATTTCTACAAGACGCTTTCTTATGTCGATGCTGAAGGAAGATATTTTTCAGGCTATTATGATTCCTGGAACTGGATGAGCCTTTATGGTTATGCCAAATACACTATAGGGAATCAGTGGATTGCCTCCTTGAATGTGTCTGCTGATGGTGCTTCCTCTACGGGAGCCGATGCGTCCAGGTTTGGGGTATTTCCAGGATTGGAAATGACCTGGCAGGCAAAGAACAGTCCGTGGCTGAAGAATAGCCACGTTATAAATCAATTGGATGTGCATGTGGGCTATGGGCTTACTGGAAACAGTCAATATCCTTCTGGCCTGAGCCGTCAGTTTTATACCAGTCAGGCTTACCGTCAGTTGGCGGGAATCGTAAATGGCAATGTGGCCAACACCAGCCTTGGAAGAGAGCGCAACCAAAATTTCGATGCAGGCATAGATGCTGGATTCTTCGATCGACGACTTGTAGCCAGCCTAAACGTGTACCAGACGATTTCTTCGGACGTGGTTTTTCCCCAAAGTATTTCCTCGGTATATGGCATTGACGAAAGGTATGTCAACGGTGCCAAGCTGGAAAACAAAGGGATTGAAGCAGCACTACAGTTGCGACTGGTAGATAGCAGGGATGTGAGCTGGAGCGTAGGCGGTACCATCAATAAAAACCAAAACAAGATTACAGAGATGGAAGGTGCCGATGGCGCTGTCATCCGTGAGATGGATGGTGGAAAATGGGCCGTTTCTTCCGCAGTTGGTGAAAACCCTTACAATTTCTATGGATTTGTCTCCAACGGCGTGATCAGTACGCAGGAAGCTGCCGACGCCTTGGGCTTGGTGGATTTTAAAGGAGACCAGTTCAATGCCGGAGACATCCAATTTGAGGATTTGAATCAGGATGGGGTCATTGACGATCAGGATAGAACCATCATCGGTGATGCATCTCCGGATTTCTTTGGCAGCTTCTTTACGCAAGTGAGGTACAAGAAACTGTCGCTATCTGCGCAGTTTACCTTCAGTGCTGGAAATCAAATCTATAACGGCGTGAGAAGGGAAATGGAATCGTTGAGCGATTTTAGGAACCAGTCATTGGCGGTAGACAAGAGATGGCAGACGGATGGCCAGCAGACCGATATTCCCAAGGCCAATTACGGTGACCCGATGGGCAACGGCCGCTTTTCCGATCGCTGGATAGAAGATGGATCATTCATGCGGCTCAACAACGTCACACTGAGCTATCAGCTGGGCAAATGGAGCTTTTTTGAAGGCGGTGAAGTGTACTTGGCAGGAGAAAACCTCCTGACATTTACGGACTATTTAGGGCTGGACCCAGTGGTATCCTATGCTTATCAGCCGGCCTGGCAAGGAGTAGATTATGGTGCTATGCCGCTTCCATCTACCGTGAAATTTGGTTTTAACCTACAATTTTAATGACATCAGCTATGAAGTATAATGCTTTTTATAAATACACCTTACTCTTGGGCTTATTGGCCTTTGGAAGCTGCGAAAGCTACTTTGAGACCGATACAGATGACATGCTCTTGGAGGAAAATTACATTGGCAATACCAATGAACTGTATTCTGGATACATGGGCATTGCGGCCAAGGTGCAGACAGTCGCCGATAAGGCCATCTTCCTTTCGGAGCTGAGAGGGGATTTCCTCGAGCCGACCGACAATGCTCCTCAGGAATTGTGGGAAATCTATAACCATAGCAGCAGTCCCGGCAACAGCCTAGCGGATCCCAGTGGATACTATGACGTGATCTCCAATGCCAACAATTACATCAAAAAAGCCTTCGAATACAAACAGGCCAATCCCAATGCGGTGGAGGATGCTGTTTTTGAGCCTTTGGTGAGTGGAGCGATCCGCTTCAAGGTTTGGGCTTACCTGATGCTGGGCAAGCTGTATGGCGAGGCAGTCTACTTGGATGAACCATTGACAGAAGAAGCCGACTTTTCAAAGTATCCCACCATGGGATTCGAAGAACTTATCGGCCAACTCATCAGCCTGATGGAAGGCGGGGTCAATGGTATAAACGGTAAGCAGGTGCTGATCTGGTCGGACCTGTTGTTTCCTGGTGTGAGTACTTCTGCACAGGACCTTACTTGGAACATGATCTGTCCTTCTCCAGAGCCACTTCTCATTGAGCTTTACCTTTGGAATGGCAATTATGAGCAGGTGGTGAATTTGGGCATGTCTTTTATCTATGATGAGGGCAGTGGCCGGTATAAGCTCGGCAATGATGATTATAATGGGGAGTGGATCCAGTTCTTTTACCGTGACCCGATCACCAAGACCCGGGAGCTGATCAATATTGTTCCTTTTGACTACCAACGTCAACAGACCAATAGATTGATCGAATATTTCTCCAATACGGAGCCCAACAAGTACTACTTGCGCCCAACAGATGCCGCTATGGAGCGTTTTCAGCAGCAGGTGAGGCAGGATGGAGTCACCATTGGAGATAATTATCGGGGGGAAAATTACACCTACTGGAGACAGAATGGCGAGTGGGTCGTCCGTAAGTTTTCACGTGCGCACGAGTCTGCCGACAATATCTACAAGAATGATGTCCATGTTGTGCTATATCGTGCTGGCGATGTTCATTTGTTCATAGCCGAAGCGCTTAATCAAATGGAGAAATTCAAGGAAGCAGAAGCATTCCTGAATGACGGAATCCAAAATTACCTATCCAAAAATGAAGGGAACCTAGCGTATCCTCTGGACAATGAAACGTATAATTCTGCCCTCAATGTCAACTGGGGAGTAAGAAGGAGAATTGACCTAGGGCCAGTCTTTCCGGAAGGCTTGAGCAAGGATGAACTGGATACACCAGAGAAGATCGAAGAATATAAAAAAGGCTTGGATAGTTTGCTCTTGGAAGAAACTTGCATGGAAAGTGCTGGGGAAGCAAGGTCTTATTTTGCCATGATCCGGATGGCCAAGCGGTGGAATGATCCAAGCATGCTGGCAGACCGGGTCAGTGCCAAATATCCGGCAGGCAAACGAGAAAGCATCAAAAACCTGCTGATGCAGCCAGAAAACTGGTTCATTGACTATGATTTAAATCAATAAGATTAAACCCGGATTATGCGTTGGGAATCGTAGTGAGAGCTGAAAGTGCAAGAAAATCAGTTAGTTTGGAGGCATTAGCGTAGCACCGCTACGGTTACGCCTCCAAACTAAAGTGAAACGACTGATTTTGAAGCAGTTTCAGGTCGCAACAGATAGGCTAATGCATATTCCGGGTTAAACCAAAAGCTCACATTAATGCCTTTAGTAACTCAGTTCCGCCCAGATTGACCGTTGGTTGAATTTGGGCGGAGTTGAAAGGTCATTGCAAAATGACTCGACACTAGGGGTTTGTTAATCCAGTACAGGATCGGGTGATTTTTTGCCCGGTCTTGTCTTTTTTAGTAGTGAGATGTGAGGTATGAGTCTTGAGTCCCTGCGGGGCGAGGAGGTAGCTGGGTTGTGCTGGGTCTCTGCCCCAACACGTTGAAGAATTGAGACTCTGACTCCCCGGGTTGTGCTGGGTCTCTGCCCCAGCACTGGCAAGCTTTGAGTCTCTGACTCAATTAACCCCAGTAACTCAATAACCCAATCATTAAGTAACTGATAACTAAAAATTCAAGCGATAATGAACAAAATAGTACCATTTGTATTGGCCTTTTTGGTCACCTCCCTGACCTATGCGCAACAATTGGCCTTTCCTGGGGCGGAAGGTTTTGGGAGGTTTGCCACAGGAGGGAGAGGTGGAACCGTGTACAAAGTAACCAATCTTGATGATTCAGGGCCCGGCTCTTTTCGTGATGCTGTCAGTGAGCCCAACCGCACGGTGGTATTTGAAGTGGGCGGGATCATCAGGATCCAGTCGCGGATAATAGTTCGGGAAAACATCACCATTGCTGGCCAAACGGCACCTGGCGACGGGATTACCATCTATGGCAATGGACTGTCCTACACCGAAGCAAATAATACCATTACACGTTACATCCGTGTCAGGATGGGCAAAGTGGGTGATAAAGGTAAAGATGCCGTAGCCATAGCCACGGGGCATGATATGATCTTTGACCATGTCTCCATTACTTGGGGAAGGGACGGTACCTTCGATCTGAACGGGGATGTGAAGGAGGTGACTTTACAGCACAGCATTATTGGACAGGGACTACAGACGCATTCTACAGGAGGGCTTATCCAGCCTTCTGGCGGGGTATCTATCTTAAACTGCCTCTGGATCAATAACCACACCCGTAACCCCAAAGTAAAGGGTACCAACCAGTACGTCAATAATGTAGTGTATAACTGGGCAGTGGCGGGCTATATCCAAGGCGGAGGATCAGCACGATTGTCCCATGCCAATGTTATTGGAAACTATTTTATCGCCGGTCCCGAAACAGGCGATACACCACCATTTAATCGATCCAACGAGAACTTTCACCTCTATGCCCGTGACAATTGGTATGATGGAAACGTGAATGGCCAATTGGATGGTAAAGTAGTGGAGAAGACAGTCTACGAGCCAGTGACCTGGATGGAGGCACCTTTTGATTATCCTGAAGTCACCATAAAACCCGCACTGACAGCTTATCAAGAAGTAATGGAAGGGGTAGGGGCATCGCTGCGCCGAGATGAGGTGGATGAATTTCTTATCAAGGACTTAGCGTCGCTAGGGAAGACAGGAAGAACCATCAGTGATGAAATGAACTTGCCCATGAAAGGCCCCGGAAAAGTAAAGGGTGGCAAAGCTCCAAAAGACCGTGATGGTGATGGCATGCCTGACCGCTATGAAAAGCAACAAGGGCTTGATCCCAAAGATGATAGCGATAGGAACAGGACAGATAAGTATGGTTATACCGCGTTAGAAAACTATCTTAATACTTTGGTAAACGATCGGCAGATAACCTTCAATGAATAGCATCAAACGATTGATTTATTATACTGAATATTAGATAGTTAATACTTGTTAATTGAACAAGGTTCAATGGATTGGTTTACCGATTGACTAGCGTTTAAATAAATACAAAAAGACAATAGTACCCTCATGATCAAATTTTCTTTTTCCCCTTCCTTTCGCACGTGGTGTGTGTTACTGCTTTCAGGAATAGCCGTTTTTGGCTGTGCTGGTAATGATGAACATAATGAAGAAAACTCCGGTGGTGGCATTGACCGGTTTGCTTTGGTAAATCGCCATAATGTGGAGCTGGAAAAACCAGATACCTTGGCCTCACTCAGTGTCGGGAATGGTGAGTTTGCCTATACGGTGGATGTCAGTGGGCTGCAGACGTTCCCTGAATATTATGAAAAGGGCGTTTCCCTTGGCACGCAGAGCCAATGGGGTTGGCATGCCTTTCCCAATCCTGACAACTACCGCTGGGAAGAGATCTTGCGGTATGACACATCGGCCATTGGTCAGGTGATTTCGTTTCCTGTTCAGTGGAAAGAGGGCAGGAAGAAGAAAGTTACCGATTATTTTCGTACCAGCCCTCATCGGTTGCACTTGGGGATTATTGGACTGGAAATCACCAAAGAAGATGGCTCAAAAGTAATGGTGGACGACCTGCAGGATGTCCATCAGGAGCTGGATCTCTGGAAAGGAAAGATCACTAGTGAATACAGTATAGAAGGACAGCCCGTGAAGGTGGAGCTGTATGGGCATCAGGAAAAAGATGGTATCTCAGCCAAGATCAGTTCTCCTTTAGTGGCCAGTGGAAAATTAAAAGTGAAATTCAGGTTTCCTTACGGTTCGGGATGTCATGTTTGCCCGGGATATGATTGGACACAGCCTGATAAGCATGATTCTTATCTGGAAGTGATGCGGCCAAGTCAGGTACGTATTTCCAGAACGCTGGACAGTGCCAAGTACGTGACAGATGTGAGCTGGGAAGGGAACGGCGCCTTCGAAACGGCAGCAAAGCATACGTTTTTGCTGAATGCCCAAGAAGGACAAGAAACCTTGGAGTTCACAGCATTGTTTTCCGAAGAGGGAGAAAGCGAACTGCCTGACTTTGGCTCGACAGCTAAGAGTAGTGAAGCTGGCTGGGAGGAGTTTTGGCAATCGGGTGGAGCTATTGACTTCTCGGAATGTACCGATGAGCGTGCCAATGAACTCGAAAGGAGAGTAGTGCTTTCCCAATATTTGACGAAAGTAAACTGCGCAGGTTCCCTGCCGCCCCAAGAGACCGGATTGACCATGAACAGCTGGTATGGCAAATTCCACATGGAAATGCATTGGTGGCATGGTGCCCATTTTGGACTATGGAACCGCATCGGATTGATGGAGAAGAGCCTTCCGTGGTATTTTAGTTCGCTGGAGAAAGCCAGGGCCACCGCCAAACGTCAAGGTTATGAAGGTGCCAGATGGCAAAAGATGACCGATCCCTATGGAGATGAGAGTCCTTCCAGCGTAGCACCTTACCTGATCTGGCAGCAGCCACATATCCTCTACTTTGTAGAGCAAATTTATCAGGCACGCCCTGAAGCAGCCACATTGGAGAAGTACAAAGAACTGGTGTTTGAGACAGCTGAATTTATGGCCTCTTTTGCCAAGGACAGTAAAGGCGATGGCAAATACCATTTGATAGCACCGCTGATTCCTGCGCAAGAACTGTTTCCTGCCAATGCCACTGATGACCCGCCATTTGAGTTGGCCTACTGGCACTATGGGCTGAACGTAGCCCTTGACTGGCAGGAGCGTCTTGGTATGGAAGAAAATAAAAAATGGCGTGAAGTACTGGACAATTTGGCGCCTTTGGCGATCAAGGATAGCCTGTACTTGCCCAGCAGTACCCATCCAAGGGCTTATGAGGACGATTTTTACCTGCATGACCATCCTGTCGTGCTAGGTGCATATGGCATTCTGCCCAAAACAGAAATGATCGACACCACCATCATGAAAAATACCTTGGAGAAGATCCTGAAAATTTGGAACTGGGAAACTACCTGGGGCTGGGATTATCCGATGATGGCCATGAATGCTGCCAGATTGGATATGCCGGAGACGGCTTTGGACGCCCTGTTTATGGGAGAAGAGAAAAATACCTATTTGCCCAATGGGCATAATTATCAAGATAAAAGGCTTAGGATTTACCTCCCAGGAAATGGCGGCCTGCTGACCACCGTGGCCATGATGGCTGCCGGATGGGAAGGAGCTCCCGACAGACCAACTCCCGGATTCCCGGACAATGGCAAATGGAACGTGAAGTGGGAAGGATTGAGGGAGATGCCGTAGGTGAGTTGTGAGACATGAGTATTGAGACTTGAGATATGAGAATGCTGGGTTGTGCTGAGGCCTATGTTGGGGTTGTGCTGGGTCTCTGCCCCAGCACGGGCAAGCTTTGAGTCTCTGACTCAATTAAACTGTTCAAGATTTGTAATCTTACCACTTGACAACCTTCAAAACATTTAACAAAACAATTGAACCATTACCATGAAAAAAATAAGCATACTGCTAATCGTCTCCGTGTTTTTTGCGCAGCTGACTTTCGGTCAAGAAAGGCCGATTTCCACAAGCTTGGATTGGTCAGAGCGGATGGCACTATCGGTGATGAAGCGCAATCCTGAAGCGTGGCAAGTTGACTTTATGGACCGTCCGGTGTGGAGTTATCCACAGGGGCTGATGTTGCATGCTTTTGAGGAGCTGTGGAAAGAGACTGGCGATGATAAATATTACGAATACATCAAAGCTTATGCGGATAAGTTGATCGATCCTTCCGGTGAGATCAAAACCTATAAGTACGAGACGTACAATATTGACATGATCAATTCCGGAAAATTGTTGTTTAACCTTTACAATAAAACGGATGATGAGAAATACAAAACGGCGATAGAAACCCTGAGGAAGCAGTTGAGGTACCAACCAAAGACCAGCGAAGGTGGTTTTTGGCACAAGGCACGGTACACCAACCAGATGTGGCTTGACGGTGCCTATATGGGTACACCCTTTTTGTTGCAGTATGCGCAGGAGCTTGATGATCCGGCAGCTTTTGATGAGGGAGTATTACAGCTGGTGCTGATGGAAAAACACCTGCGCGATCCCAAAACCGGCTTGCTTTACCATGGTTGGGATGAAAGCAAATTCCAAGCTTGGTCCGATCCTGAAACAGGCCGATCTCCCAATATCTGGGGCAGGGCAATGGGTTGGTATGCCATGGCCGTGGTAGATGCATTGGATTTTCTACCAGAAGAACATTATGGACGGGTGGTGCTGAAGGGCATCTTACAGCGTCTGGCCGTGGCTGTTCGTGAGCATCAAGATGCAGCAAGCGGCTTGTGGTACCAGGTGATTGACCGAGGTGGGGAAGAAGGCAACTACCTGGAGGCGTCGGCTTCAAGCATGTTTGTCTACGCCCTTGCCAAAGGCGTAAACCAAGGCCATCTAGACCCTTCTTTCAAGCAGACGGCAGAGAAGGGATTTGATGGCTTGGTGGATCAATTGATAGAGGTGAAGGAAAATGGAGAAGTCAGTCTGACACAGGTTTGTGCTGTAGCAGGGCTTGGCGGAAGTCCATACCGCGATGGCACTTATGACTATTACGTCAATGAAAAAATCCGCATCAACGACCCCAAAGGTGTAGGGCCTTTTATCATGGCGGCCCTGGAGCTGGGGAGATGATTGTAAAATTTAGATTGCTTTTAAAGATCATAACGAATAAATAAAATGAACATTACCAGTAAGTTTTACATTTTAGGTTTGGCAGTAGCCATGTTGGTTGCGTCCTGCAGCCAAAAGTCGGAAAAGAAGGAGGATCAGACAGTAGCGGAGACTGGTCCATGGGCACAATTGGATTCCATCCGGGGCTTGATCACCGTACCGGAATTTCCCGATAAGGACTTTAATATTACCGAATACGGTGCCGAGGAAGGTGGCAAGGCATTGAATACCGAAGCCATTGCGGCGGCTATCAAAGCATGTAACGAGGCCGGTGGCGGACGAGTGGTCATTCCCCAAGGCGTTTATTTGACTGGTGCGGTGCATCTGCTGAGCAATGTGAACCTGCACCTGAAAGAAGGCGCCACCTTGCGGTTTAGCCGTGATCCCAAAGATTTTTTGCCCTTGGTAAGAAGTCGATGGGAGGGAATGGAGCTAATGAACTATTCTCCTTTCATCTATGCTTATCAGCAAGAAAACATTGCGATTACTGGCAAGGGAGTACTGGATGGCCATGCAGATATGGAAAACTGGTGGCCTTGGTGTGGTGCCAAGCATTTTGGCTGGAAAGAAGGTATGGGAAGGCAGAATCCTTC
This sequence comes from Echinicola strongylocentroti, assembly GCF_003260975.1. NCBI lineage: Bacteria > Pseudomonadati > Bacteroidota > Cytophagia > Cytophagales > Cyclobacteriaceae > Echinicola > Echinicola strongylocentroti. Next base: position 6,161,559 of record NZ_CP030041.1, read on the forward strand.
CAGAAAGCTGTTGCATGAAATGGTGCACGATCAGGTGCCGTTGGACGAGCGGATTTTTGGGGAAGGGCATTATATGCGTCCACAGTTTGTCCAGCCTTTTGAATGCAAAAATGTTTTGATCCAAGATGTGAAGTTGATCAATGCCCCGATGTGGAACCTCCATCCGGTGTTGTGCGAAAATGTGACGGTAGAAAGGGTAAAGATAGAGACCCTTGGGCCAAACAATGACGGCTGTGATCCAGAAGCATGTAGGAACGTATTGATCAAGGATTGCTACTTTGACACTGGAGATGACTGTATCGCCATCAAATCTGGCCGAAATGAGGACGGAAGGATTCCGGGCATTCCATCGGAAAACATCATCATCGAAGGATGTGAAATGAAAGAAGGACACGGTGGTGTGGTGATGGGAAGTGAAATTTCCGGAGGTGTAAGGAATGTCTTCGCCCAAAACCTGGTAATGGACAGCCCCAACCTCGACCGGGTACTGCGCATCAAAACTTCGTCAAAAAGAGGCGGTACCGTGGAGAACATCTACATGCGTAATGTGGTCGTGGGCACTTACCGCGAAGCTGCTGTCCGCTTTAATATGTTCTATGAAGAAGAAGGAGAGCATATCCCTACCATCAAAAATGTCATCGTCGAAAACCTTCAAGTAAAAGACGGAGGAAAATACGCCGTCATGGCCAATGCCTATGAAAGTTCGCCAGTGACCAACTTTCAGATGATCAACTGCCGCATTGACGGAGTAGATGAGGTTTTTAACGTAAATCACATGGAGGATGTCAAATTTGATAACGTCCTGATCAATGGCGAAGAAGTGCACTATGAAAAGTAATGGTGCCGGACTAGGGAATATTTGGTTGGTAACCACATAGATAGTGCAGGGCAACGATGTTTGGCTAATGATGGAACGCTGATAACGCTGATCAGGCAGATTTTCACTGATTTTCTTAGGTTTATAACTAGCAGCCAATCGTGACAGTATTTCCTATTGTGGCCTATGTGTCTATGTTGTTAATTTTAAGACGGGTATTGTTTTAACCACATAGGCAGATAGAAGACATAGGTTTTTTGATTAATGATGGAACGCTGATAACACTGATCAGGCAGATTTTCACTGATTTTTTTGGTTTTACAAGTAGCAGCCAATCGTAGCAGTATTTCCTATTGTGGCCTATATGTCTATGTTGTTCAACTACATTTGGCATCTCACCCAAGAGCAGCTATCATAAGTGGTGGTGAGTTAAAAACTCAATTTTCGTGGTTCCGCAGCACAGCTGCTGGAACAACAAGTTACTACTGTGCCCTATGTACCTATGTTGTTAACCATAAATCGTAGTCTAAAGACGGGTATTGTATTTAACCACATAGGCAGATAGAAGACATAGGTTTTTTGGCTAATGATGGAACGCTGATCAGGCAGATTTTCACTGATTTTCTTAGGTTTATAACTAGCAGCCAATCGTAGCAGTATTTCCTATTGTGCCCTATGTGTCTATGTTGTTCAACTACATTTGGCATCTCACCCAAGAGCAGCTCTGAAAAGTAGAGGTGAGTTAAAAACTCAATTTTCGTGGTTCCGCAGCACAGCTGCTGGAACAACAAGTTACTACTGTGCCCTATGTACCTATGTTGTTCAACTACATCATGCTATAAAGAACGGTATATTGTATTTAACCACATAGGAAGATAGAATACATAGGTTTATTGAACGTGAAACATAAAAGCCCTCTCCCGGAATGGAAGAGGGCTGAATTATACAACCGATTTGGCTGTATAAGATAAGCAACGTTTTCTTTTATCGACCTTAGTCTATTATATAACGCAGCCAGGTATCCTTTTATTATATGACGTCTAATTCATGGCCTTGGCCACCTCGATGATGTGCTCACTGGGAACCTGACGTATTCTTTTGGTCCTTAAGTACCTTCCCAGCTCATACTCATCATAATGCGGACTGTCGGGGTCAAAACTACTGATCCGGACACGTCCCCTGGAGTGGATAAAGGAATTATTGCCAATCCACATGCCCACGTGCACAATCCTTTCTGGTTGGTCTTCAGTTGCTTTTCTTCCAAAGAACAATAAATCACCTACTTCCAGCTTATCCCAGTTTTTCTCCGTATCCACCAACTCTCCTTCATTCACTTGCTGGGATGCATCTCTTGGAATGACTTGGCCATTGAGGAAATAGATGGTTTTGGTAAATCCACTACAATCCACCCCCTTTATCGAAGTACCGCCCCAAAGGTAAGGTACTCCCATCATGTTTTTAGCTGTACTGATGAGGTTATTATCGCTTAATGACCGACTACTGATCCATTCTTCAAAGGGCATGGCCACCTCTTTTTCCAAATAGCCCGACCGACCATCGGGCAAGGCCACTTGGTAGTACTTTCTGTCTTCTCCAAGTAATTTCAATAAATTACCTGCAGTAAGGTCACTGACCATCATGGATTTATCCTCACTTTCATAGACATAGCCCAAGAGCCCTGTAAAAACCAATTTTGGGCTGGCTTCCCATTGATTGAAAGCATTCTTGTCCATGAGCGTTATACCTGCTGCATCCACCCAAGAAATGTACTTGTCTGGCGTCTGTACCAAATACCAACTGCCGGCTTTCTTCAGAACACTTACGGGAGTTCCCATCGTGGCTTGTGTGGCCAGCTCTGCCGAATGCTTGGGTGCACTTCGGATATTGGCTACAGAAATGGTCACCACACCGTGCGTTTTGCCCTCTAGGGCTGCATCAGGCAATTGTTCGACCACATTGGTGTAGGGAATACCAGCACTGTCCAGTTTGGCTGTCAATTCCCCTAATGCACGAGGAAGGTTCGTTTGCCCTTTTAAGGAATCATTGCTATAGGTGATATCAAATAGAGCAACACGCTTGTCTGGCGCATGGGATTCCTTTACCTGTGATATCAGGGGAGTAGCAGAATGGCTTTCCTCGTGATCAGGCTGACATCCTGAAAAAACACCTGCAACCAAAAGAAAGCAAGTTCCTAGGAATAATTTTAACTGTTTCATCTTCTTATAACCGTTGGATAACAACTACTAAATAAAACAAATCCCCGGAAAGTTCACCGGGGATTCTTCTTATTCTTCCAAACCAGGGCTTCTTTCGAGGAATTCTTGATAGAGACGGATGTGTCTACTGGTCATGGGGATTTTGTATCCATCTATAAATACATGGATAATCTGTGTCTTTGGCTCGAATGGATCGCCATCGGCTACGAATACGGTAGCACTTTTCCCTTTTTCAATCGACCCAAGGTGGTCATCCACCCCGAAGATTTCAGCAGGCACAATGGTGATGGCCTTTAATGCTTCTTCCTTGCCCATTCCATAGGCAGCTGCAAACCCCGCATTAAAAGGCAAGTTTCGAACATTTTCCGTGTCAGAGGTCCTGATAGCTACTTTTACTCCAGCCTTGAGCATTTTGCCAGGGTTGGTATAAGCTGCGTCATACCGATCCGAAGACCTTGCCGGCAAGGCCAATACAGGGCCAGTGATCACAGGAATACCGGCATCAGCGATTTTTTCTGCCACTCTGAAACCTTCCGAAACACCGGTAAGAACCGCTTTTTTTACTTCTTTCTCTTTTATCCACTTGAGGGCTGAAAGAATATCATCGGCTTTGTTGACTTCTATCAGCAGCGGCAATTCACCACGAACTGCTTTGGCCAACTGTTCCATTTCTGGATAATAGGTCAATTCGGCATCGGCTTCCTCAAGCTTTGCATAGGTAGTGGCCCTGTCCCAGATATCGTTGATATTTTTCATGGCCTCTTCTGCATCTTTCTTGATTTCTTCATCTGATCGCCGATCCCATCTTCCCCTTCTTGCTGAGGTAGGAAAGTTCATGGGGATACCTTTAAAGCCAGTGTACATTTGATCAGGTGTGTAGCCATTGAGGTTGATCAAGGCAGCAGTACCGGGAAATAACCCTCCGGAAGGAACAGAAAGGGCAGTGGTAACTCCACTGACACGAGTCACCGGTATAGCCACTGAATTAGGGTTGATGGCAGTAAGTGCTTGCATGTTTGGAGTGACATTGCCTATTTCGGCATAGTCTTGGGTTTCGGCCAAAGAGCCTACTTCCACCAATCCCAACCGGGTACCACTGTCTATCATGCCAGGATAGATGTATTGGCCATCGCAATCCAGCACAGTAGCACCAGCGGCATCCAGATCAGTACCAATAGCGACTATTTTACCGCCTTCGAGTAGGACACTGGTGTTTTCTAAAGTGCCATTGGTGACCGTGACCACTGTACCACCTTGGAGCAAAAACTTGCCATTCTGTGGCTTTAATACTTCCCCTTCTATCTGGCCGTAAGAAACCACCGGAATAAGGAGAAGCAATAGCAAGTATATCGTTAAATTAAATTTCTTCATATGCTATTTAATTATCTTAATATCAATGAGTTAAATTAGTGAGAATGTGTGAAAGTAGTACCTTCGGTAAAGAGCTCGACTCCGTGCATACAGCTCTCTTCTTCTGCCTGTAAATAAACAGGTTCTACCATTTCTGTAGGGCTTACCTTCAGCCTTTGGTCATCCTCATCTTCATTGATGTCAAAGTATTTTACTCCATCTACGAAGGTCATTTGGGGAACAGCATAGACAGAAAGGGGATGCTCATCAAAAATCACCAAATCTGCTTGTTTGCCTTCCTCTATTGACCCTACATATTCATCTATTCCGAGCTGCTTAGCTGGATTAATAGTGATCAGTGCAAGTGCCTGTTCATCAGTCAGGCCACCGTAGCGTTGCGTTTTAGCAGCCTCATGGTACAAATGACGGATCAGTTCGTCAGAGTCTGAATTGATAGAAGTGACGACGTCATTTTCTGTCAGGATAGCGGCATTATAAGCAGTGGAATAATATACCTCAAACTTATACGCCCACCAGTCACTGAATACGGAAGCTCCCATGGTGTATTTGGCAAGTTCTGGCGCCACCTTAAAGCCCTCATTCACGTGAGTAAAAACCAGCTTGTCCACTCCGAAGTCCCTGCATACATTGATCAGCATATAGATCTCATCTGCTCGGTAGGAGTGACAGTGGATGATGATCTTTCCGTCCAGAATATCCGCTAAGGTCTGTAAGCGCAGGTTATATACAGGAGGAACGGCATTACTGTTTTTTTGATTTTTGGAACTGTTATAGTTTTTCCAATTTTCTTTGTACTGCAAGGCCTCATTAAAGCCATTTCTGATGACGGCTTCCACGCCCATCCTCGTTCGTGGTTGGATGTTTTTACCCCTTCCATGTACCCTGGTAGGGTTTTCGCCCAGGGCAAACTTGATGGTTCTTGGCGCCTCTTTCATGACGATGTCATCAGGGTTTCGGGTGCCATAGCGGTATTTCATGGTGATGCTTTGACCGCCAATGGCATTGGCTGACCCATGGAGTCCATGGGCTATGGTGGTACCTCCCGCAAGGGCCCGATAGATTCCTACGTCAAATGGATTGATCACATCGGCAATGGACACTTCTGCAGTTATCGGGGCGGTGGCCTCGTTTACCACATCCAAGGCCAAGTGGGAATGGGCATCGATGATCCCGGGCATCAGGTATTTTCCGGATGCATCGATCGTCTCCACCTTGGAGGAGGCCGAAAGGTCTTTGCCTATCTTTTTTATCAAACCATCTTGCACCAGCACGTCGGTGTCTTCAAGTGTCCCCTGTGTGACAGTGAGCACGGTGGCATGCTGGATTAAAAGACTGCCTTTGGGGGTTTGTGCATCTACTTGCTGCGCTCCTATTAATAGCAGGGCGCTTATGATATAGGTTAATTTCCTCATTTGCTTCGTCATTAGAATTTAAGATCAGGTACTTTTTTGGCGGTAAGGGAGAAGTTGCCCATGTCCCTGATACTGATGGTACCGTTAAAATCGGCTCCGTCTACCTTTCCTTTTGTACTGACGGTCAGTTTTTGACCTTGAACCGTAATGGAGAAAGTAAAGCTCAGGTCTTTACCATTATAACTGATGTTTTCCAGTTCTCTGGTGATGGTTCCGCCTCCATTGGGGTCATCTACATCGATTTCTCCTGATAGGTTACCTGATTTATCAGAAAATCTAATTTCTCCAGAGGAGGTGCCACCTGGAGTTTCTGAAGTATAATTCCATTTGCCTGTAAGATTTTTAGCCTCCCCATTTCCTTTCTTGGATTTGGTGACATCATACTCAAAAAGGTATCCATCTGCCATGACATAATTGATCTTCGCCTCTTCCGAAAAAATGCTGTCCGTAGCAATGACCAAGTTGGCGAGCTTTCCTTTTTCGATTGTCCCGGCAAAATTGTCGATCCCCAAGATCTGGGCAGGGTGGGTGGTCAAGGCAGCCAAAGCTCCCTCTTCGCTCAAGCCATGGGAAATCATCAATCGCAGGTTTTTCAACGCATCTTCTTGTTTGACATGATTGGACGAAAAACCAAATTTAACACCGGCTTTTTCAAACTTCCCAGCATTGGCCAATGAAGAATTATAGGCTTCTACAACCCGCTTATGGGCTGACTTGGCTGCTTCTGTAGCTTCTTTTAGGTCCGCTTCGGCGGCTTTGTCATCCGGGAGGTCCAAGGAAAGAACCACTTGGGCATTTGCCTCCAATAGTTCCTGGGCCAAGTTGCTTCCTTCTTCTAGGTCAGTGATGACCAATTCGAAGCCCAGTTCTTGCTGTAGCTTAAGTACCCGTCGGATTTCCAGTTCCTCCTTGGCCTCAAAAATCACCGGTACCTGTTTATTGATCACGGGATAGAAAGCTTCCAGACTTTTGTTTTTTTCCGGTCTACTGATGCCATTGGTATTACTAGCAAACAGTTGGGCATGTTGGTCTTTCAGCTCTGCATTTTTGTACAGTTCCCTGTATTTGGCCATCAGTCCGAGGGTAGTGCCCGGGTATACGCCGCGTACGGTTTCGAATTGGGCATAGAGACCAGTGGATTCGTCCAATACATTGGTCGATTCGGTCGCTCCATAGACCACTAGTGCTGCATTACCGGGAAGCATCTCACCCTTGGGCAAAAGCTGCGCAATGGTAAAGCCGACTTTTCTCCAGTCACCGACACTGCCGTCCGAGATGTCCCAATAGTCCAGTACGGACCGCTCAGGGGTTATGCCTGCGACATCGTTTGGTGGATTGGATGGGTCAAAGTTTTCGGGTTTCTTTGCTTCCTCAGGTTTTTCGACGCCTGCTTGACTGCCCATGTCAATAAAGCCGGCATAGATGAACAAAGAATCCCCTTCGATGATCTTTGCATCCACTGGGATGGTTTCATTCTTTCCGATGGCCTGGATCAGGCCATCTTTGATGATGATAGTGGATCCGGAAAGTTGCTTTCCTGGTTGGGTGGTGATGGTGGCATTGGTGATGGCGTAGGTACCTGTCACTCTTCTGTGTCCAGTATGGTCACTTTGGCCATGCACCAAATGAATTCCCATCAGACAAATCCCCATCATTAAAATGGTCAATCTTTTAATCATACACATTTGGGTATAATAGTTCTGGTATAAAGTTAATATTGTGGAAAACTAATAAAAGATTCCACATTCTAAGAAGGATATTCTTTGAAAGGTTCTATTATTTGACATAATCAAAATTTACCTATACCGATTGGATTCCTAAAAGCATTATTTTTTATTCAAATTACATTTATTATGGAATAAAAGAATAATCTGATTTTTTGTCATTTTATGAATGGTAGTTTAAGTTAGAATTGTACAGAAAAGTGCATACTTTTAGGAAAAGTAATAAGCACAAAACCCAGCATGAAGGATATTTTAGTAATAGAAGACGACCAACTCATTTTGAAAATGGTTGAATTTCGATTAAAAAAAGAAGGACATAAAGTGGTGATCGCTGAAGATGGTAATAAAGGGCTTGATGCATTAGATAATTGGGAACCGGATTTGATAATTACTGATATTATGGTTCCCTATAAAAGTGGTATAGAAATCATTGAATTTGCTAAGAATAAATACCCAAAATGTCCAATAATCGTTCTGAGCGCACTGGGAGATGAAGAGGGCACTGTCATGGAAGCCTTTAACATGGGCGTTGCTGACTTTGTACCAAAACCCTTTAATCCCAATGAGCTTGCAATTCGCGTAAAGAGACTGTTCAATTAGTAATAACTACCTTATTGGGGAATATTTTGATAAAGATTAAAATATTGTTCATAATTTCTACGGTCTTTATAGCAAAGACGATGTCTGCTAGTGCTTTTCAGCTAGAGGATTCTTTGCGCACTACTGCTTTTTTGCAGCAAGTGGGCAAGGTGGAATTGATGAGCTATCGTCTAGGCTACACGTTGGCTGGTGAAAATAGCGAAAAGCTATCTGGTGAATTTCTTGACTATAACCGGGTATTGGCCTTTAGAGACTCCGTAGAGGAGGAGGGAAGCAGTCGTAGTAGTATCCATTACTATATTTCCGAAGAAGAAAAGGATATCCAGTCCATTACAAGCTATATTGATATTATCCGAAAAAATGACCTGTATATAGCCCAGCAAGATACAGGAAATGTCGATGAGGGAAATAGCCTGATTATTGAGGCCAACAAGCTTGGTTTTAAGCCATTTTATAAGTTCAGAAGAAGGATTTTGACGGATATCAAGTTCATTATCTTCATCGGGATTTTGGCCTTGTTTATTATTACCTTCTTTGTACTGTTGTTTTTTATCATCATCGTGAGGTCAAGGAATGCACGGAAGGAAAGACAAGTAAAGGAATATGAAGATACCTGTAGAGAACCTCTTTCTACCTTCCTTTTTGCCTATGATGTGGCAGAAGTAAAACAACTCACTTATGAGGAGATCAACGTCCTTTTCGCTACCAATGACTTTAAAAAACCGCTCTTCAAGGACACCCTGATCAAAGAAATCGTTAACCTGAACAAAAACCTTAAAGGCGATTTCAAAGAAAAGCTCAAAGTGATCTACACTACACTAAAGCTGGATGATCATTCCATAAGAAAACTTAAAAGTAGCAATTGGGAATTGCAGGCTACGGGCACTATGGAGCTATATGAGATGAACATCGAGAAGGCAGTACCTCATTTGGAGAAGTTGCTTGACTCCAAAAATTTCGTCGTGAGGTCCACTGCCGTCAGGGCTTATCTCCAACTGAGCTCCAAAAAAGAGCTCAGCTTCTTAAGCCAACAAAACTACCCACTATCAAGGTGGCAGCAAATGGGGCTGTACAGGGTACTGCGCAATACTTCTTCCACTGGACAAATTCATTTGAAAACATTATTAATGTCTGATAATGATAGTGTTAGGGTGTTTGGAGTGAAGTTGGTTAGACTTCTGGGAAGAATGGATGTCATTGAGAAGCTATCCCAAATGTTTCCCACTGCATCCTTGGAGGAGCAGTATGAAATTATCAAGACGTTCAACTCCCTTTCGGCTCATACAGAAATAGACTTGGTGCATAGGAGTTTTCAAAGTAAAGACATCAAACTGGCTACTTTGTCTGCAGAATTGATGGGGGGCATAGGAAATGAAATATCTGTCGCCTTGCTGGTAGAAAAATTACGCACCGAGACCCCTTTTTCTTTGGAAAAATGCATGATGACGAGTCTGTATAAATTGGATGAAGAAATGATGAACTGGGTGGTCGGTCATTTTGAAAGGCCGCGACTTGAATTGATTAGAAAACATATACAAGATAGTTTGTTGGAAAATGTATAGTCTGTTATTTGAACTTATAGTTGATTTGTTTGGCATCTTCTTTTTGCTGTATGGCTTTGCGGTGATCGTAATATACATGTCGATTACGGCACTCTCAGGTCTAGAGCTAATGGAGCAAGCGAAGAAAAATAAGTTTGTGGATTATAAGGATGTAATTACGACACCCGTAGCACCAGGGGTATCTATATTGGCACCAGCATATAATGAAGGAAAGAGTTTAGTCCAAAACGTAAGAAGCTTGCTATCACTGCATTACAGTAAGTACGAAGTAATTATTATCAATGATGGCAGTAAGGATGATTCCATCGATATTTTGGTGAAGCATTTCGATCTAAAGAAGACGGATTACGCTTTTGATCCCGCCATTGACACACAGCCAGTAAAGGCGATTTACAGGTCCAAGAATCCATCCTTCAGTAAACTTATAGTCGTAGATAAAGAAAATGGTGGTAAAGCTGATGCCCTGAATGCCGGTATCAATGTCGCCAATCAGGAGTTGATTGCCTGTATTGATGTTGATTGTATATTATCACCTGATAGCATCATACGGATGTTACGTCCTTTTCTGGAAGAGACCAATAGGCGGGTGATTGCCGTAGGCGGGGGCATCGGAATAGCCAATAACTGTGATATCAAGGATGGCACAGTGGTAAAATACCGCGTGCCCAAAACCCTGCTTGGGAGATTTCAAGTGGTAGAGTATTTTAGGAGCTTTTTACTGGGAAGAATGGCTTGGTCAAGAGTAAATGGGCTATTGCTGATTTCTGGAGCTTTTGGTTTTTTTGATAAAGAACTGGTAAAAAAAGTGGGGGGCTACTTTCCAAAAACAGTTGGTGAAGACATGGAATTAGTGGTGAGGATGAGGAGATACATGGAAGAACAGAAGGTTCCCTATAAAGTGGCTTTTGTCTCGGACCCGTTATGTTGGACCGAGGTTCCCGAAACAGAAGAAGTACTGTCCAAGCAACGTAATCGATGGATGAGAGGGACGATCGAAACCCTCCAACTGCACCGAAAAATGCAATTGAACCCGAAATATGGGGTGACAGGAATGATTAGTTTTCCTTTCTGGACATTGTTCGAAAAAAATGCTCCTATCATAGAGTTTTTGGGATTGATTTATACTTTCATTCTCATTTGCATGGGAGAATTCAGTGCTGTTTATTTTATCAGCCTGTTTGTCCTGATTTATTTCTTTTCGGTCATGTTGTCGTCGTTCAGTATTTTATTTGAAGAGCTTTCATTTAAGAAATATCGCGGAAAAGGTGAGTTAAGAAAGTTGATCATTACCGTCATGAAAGAGCCGTTCTTTGTCCACCCCAAACTGATGCTATGGTGTATAAAGGGGCACTGGAACTTTGTCAAAGGAATAGGTGGCTGGGGCGAAATGGTCCGTGCTGGATTTAATAACGTCAAATAAACACTCCTCAATTCAAGTAATTATGAAAACCAAGGTATTTATTTTACATATAATCTGTTCATTGGCCATTATGAACGTCCATGGTCAGACGAGTTTTGACCCTGACAAAAAATTCTTGGAGGCAAGGCAGTTGGCATTTGACGGGAAGCGGGATGAAGCCATCGAGCTAGGGCTAAAAATAGTCGAAAAGTACCCGGGCTACAGCGATGTGTGGATACTCCTAGGCCGGGTAAATGCTTGGGAGGGAAAATACGATACGGCATCGGTATATTTTGAAAAGGCGATCGAAATAAGCCCCGATTATGAGGATGCCTATAACGGGTATTTGGATAATCTTTTTTGGGCGGAGCAATATGACCAAGCCGAAGAGGTCCTTCAGCGTGCCGAAGAGCAATTTGGCAAAAGTTCCTCATCTGCCTTGACCTACCGCAAATCAAGGCTGCATTACTACCGAGAGGAATATGAAGAAGCCTTGGAAATTGCGGATAAGCTGTACGAAAATGAAGCTGACATAGAGGGATTGCTCAGCTATATCAATAACCTCCGACGATTTACGAGAAACAGCGCTGTGGGGCTTACAGTGGATTATGATAGTTTTCAGGGGGAGATTTCACCCTGGCAAACTTACGCGCTTTATGCCCGTACCCGGTTGGGTTTTATGGGTAGTGTGATCGCACGTGCCACACATTCGCACCGATTTGATGGTTACGGCACCCAGTATGAATTAGATGCCTATCCGAGCTTGGGCAAAAATTCCTATGCCTACGTAAATGTTGGTTTTTCCAATGCGTCGTTTTTCCCCGATTACCGATTTGGAACATCCATATACTGGAGTCTGCCTAAGGCTTTTGAATTCGATATTGGATACCGGCATTTAAAATTTTCAGAAATTACGCACATCCTTACAGCGTCTGTAGGTAAATATACGGGCAACTGGTGGTTAAATCTCCGTGCAAACCATGTGCCTTCGAGTTCTGGAGGTTCCATCAGTGGCAATGTCCAGGCGAGGTATTATTTTAAGGGTGCCGAAGATTACCTGATGGTGCAGTTCAGCACGGGAGTGAGCCCGGATGAAGAGGATAGGGACTTACAGTCTCAATTGCTGGATTCCTATAGAGGAAGAGTAGGCTATCAACAGCTTTGGACACCAAGGTGGATGGGGTATGCTTTTTTAGGTTATTCTTATGACGAGCTTAGCCCAGGAAACTACCGGCCCAATCTCAATATTTCTTTTGGTACAGAATTTAGATTTTGATGACTGAAAACAAAGGCGCTTATCAATTTAATAAAGATGGTATCCTGCGTATCATCAGGTCGGTATTGGTGGTGGTTATTCCATTTGTCGTTATTCCTGGGGTGAGTTATTTGGTTTGGCTCGTGAGCCCCGCCATTCAGAAAAACGTTTTGGTCATTGACAAAACCGTTAGCGATGAAGAGCGACAAGAACACCGATCCATTTTCTGGGCCTTAAAACACCTCCGTTACCAAAAATCAAACGGAGAGGATTATCATTACAAAAAAGACTATTTCGGTTATTTCCCAGATTATGAGGAAGACAATAAAGCAAAAGGCCTAGAGAGGCTAACTCCCCATCAGCTTGATTCAGTAAAAAGATCAGCTGATGTGGTTTATCTTGTTGACAATTACGGGGTTTATCGTAGTGATTTTAATAAGAGCGAAAATGGAATTTCTCCCAAAATTTACGGCGGATTGACCAAAACTGATGTAGAGCTACTTCGCTATTCTCTTGAGAAGGGCAAACTGGTATTTGCTGAATTTAATAGTATGGGTGCGCCTACCAGTAGACAAATGAGAAGTGAATTTGAAAATCTGCTTTCTATCAAATGGACAGGATGGATAAGTCGGTATTTCGATGAAATGGATACCGTTATCAACAAAGAAATTCCCCAATGGCTAATTGATAATTATATCGAACAGCATGAAGAGGCCACGTGGAGTTTTGAAGGAGCAGCACAAATCTTTGTGAGTGAATTTGGTCAAATAGAAATAATGGAAGAGGGCGTGGACATCAATTTTAAAGTCCCGAAAGTTGTTTCCCCATTAAAAAGCCAAACTACTTACGGCTTGCCAAAAGAAGCGAATTATCCCTATTGGTTTGAAATATTACGAATAGACCGCACGTATGAAGTGTTGAGCTATTTTGACCTTGGTCCCACCACAAGTGGAGTTAATAAGTTAAAAGCCATGGGGCTGCCGCGGTATTTCCCAGCTGCGATCACCCGCCCAATGGGAGAATCAAGAGTGTATTACTTTACGGGAGATTTTGCGGATAATCCAGTAAATATAGAGACGGCTTCCTTTTTTGGTATTCCTACATTGTCCAAAATCGTCAATGAAAAAGATGATTACTCCAATAGAACCTCGTTCTTTTGGAACTATTACCTACCACTAATGAAACACGCACTGAATGAACATAAATAGCTTGGGGGATTTGAGGTAAATAAATCTCCACAATAGCTTTTAGGTAAATTTTATGGACCCCGCTTTATAGTACTACAATTTGATTATACGCTTTCTTGCCAGTAGATTTTATTTCTCACAGAACACCCAGAATGAAATAAGGCTTTTCTGAGATTTCAGTGGTTTCTGTGAGCACCTATTTACCATTTCTATAATTACTGGTGTCATTGCGGATATACATATACTACAATGATAATTTGCATTTAGAAAACAATTTCCTTGCATTCATCAGCGTTTTTGTTCAGTATAGTGGGGTGTATTGATGAATTTTGATAGATGAAAAAAATCGTAGCCTTTTCTTTTTGGTTTATTACTGTTTTTTCGGTGGCAAATGCCCAAGCGATCAAAGTGGCCGAGCAAATCGGTGAAAGCCAACTTTCTCCATTAGCAGACCAAAAGCTAATGGTCGTTGATTTTTGGGCGAGTTGGTGTGCGCCGTGTATTCCTGCTACCCGTCAAATGGAAATCTATCAAGATCTCTTTAAAGATGAAATCTATTTTATAGCCATTTCTGATGAATATTATGGAACCATTACCAACCATCTAAAAAAGCATCCAATCAAGTTGGCGGTTTATCAGGATGCTGATAACTATACTTTCAGAAAGTATAATGTAACCGCTAGGCCTCATGTGGCCGTGATCAATACGAAGGGAAAGCTGATGTGGGAAGGAAAGCCAGGTGACTTAAGCCCCGAAAGACTACAAAAGTTACTTAAAAATGAGCGCAATAGGCAATCTGCACAATTGGCTTCCATAATTGAATATGAGTCAATAGAAGCGGAAACTACTGAGGTGGAGGAAGTGACGGAACTGGAAGTCGATTTCTGCAATGGCGATTGTACTGAGCAATTGGAAGTATATGGCGATTATGTTGATTATCAAGGGAAGCTATCACATCTATTGGCCACCTTATTTGGAGTAGCTGATGCAGAAGTCATCATGGAATACCCAGATATCAATATCAATGCTAAGGTGCCGTATTCCCAATGGAGTAATTACCCGGAACAAGTAGCAACAGAAGTTACGGCTCAGTTTGGCTTAGAGGTATTGCAGAGTACAAAGGAAATGGATTTTCAGGAGTTGGTGCTAGTGGACAAAACCAAACTTTGGGACGATACCCAGATCAATTGGGGAAATGAAGACAATAAGGTCCTCGTGGGCACGAGTAGGATAGAGGCGGACGATATAAGTTTGGCGGAATTGGCCACATTACTTTCTAAAGAAAAAAAGGACCTATTCATATACAGGGGAGAAGATGCCTATCAGAGAGATTGGGATTTTCACTATAAGTACAGTAACCTGATGAAGAGCGAACTGCACGATCAGTTTGGTATTGACCTTCGCCCGATGCGGTCTACGATTCCTGTTTTGCTGGTACGTTGACTTGGTTTGGCATAGTGTCGGGATCCAAACAGGGCTTAAAGGGAGATTTGAGGGTTGGAAAAGGGTGTGACATTTTTAACCCGGTTTATGCATAAGGAATCGTCATCGCCTGTCCCGATAGCTATCGGGAAGGTTTGAAACTGCAAGAAAATCAGGCTGTTTGGAGATTGAGGCATCCGCCGCGGCGGATGGTGAAATCGAAAACAGCAGCGAAGCGACTGATTTTGAAGTAGGTTCATACCGCAATAGATAGGCTAATGCATATTCCGGGTTTAATACTAAAATTAAGTCGAGCTCAGGTTATTATAAAAAGAAAGACGGCATCAAAGCTATTTTTGATGCCGTCTTTTATCTAAAGAATTTGAATTTTTCGAATAGTTAAGATTATTGAATAATTCTGAATTCTGTTCTACGGTTAGCTTGGTGTTGCGCATCTGTACAGTCTACACCGTTAGCGCATTTGTTTACCAATCGGGTTTCGCCATAACCCTTAGCCTCTAATCGGTTTCTATTGATACCTTTTCCTACCAAATAGTTCACCACAGATTGGGCTCTCTGCTGGGAAAGCGACAAATTGTAATCATCACTACCACGAGAATCTGTATGAGACATGATCTCAATTCTCAAAGCAGGACTATCCCTCATTACGGAAAGTAAGTTTTTATCGATGATATCTACTGATTTTGGTGTGATTTTGGCGCTGTTCAGCTCATAAAGTATGGGCAGTATATTGGCAGATCCTACCAGTTCACAGTTCACTTCTTCCCAAACGGTCATTCCTCCTTTTTTCACAAGTACTGATTTGTTGACAGTCTTGGTCACCGCAGGGATCGTTTTCTCTTCTACTCTGGCAGGTTGGTCCACCACTTGGCGGGTAATGGTGGAATATTTTGCAGGAATATCGATTTCATCAACTCTTGCAGGAGTTTTGATCACTTCTTTTCTGTAGACGGCTTTAACTTCGGAAGTCGAGGTAGAAGTTGTACGGGCATCTGAATTGAGTGTTTTGGTCGCAACTGCTTCACTTTTAGAAGGGTATTCTACGTAGCAGGCCACCATACAGTCCTCCTTATTGGCAGAAGGGCAATCTTCCAATATGCGGTATTCCCATCTTCCTACTTCTGGATAGGTTTCTATCTCTTCTAGGTCATCCTGAAAGGTGGCTGGTATTACCTTAAGGTTTTTTGCCTCTTCTTTCGAAATATATGGCACCTCCACTGTTTCATAAACAGCAGGAACATAGTTTAACTTCTTTGATGCTTCCTTGACTTCCACTCGCTCTTCCACGGTTTTGAAAGTGGCGGGATAAGTCGTTAGTACAGTATGCTGTGGTTTGACCATTACCGTAACTGTTTCTTCCCTGAATTCATCAGGCGTGATACATTTTACATAGCACTTTCCTGGGGATGGGTTTTCGGTTGGGGGGGCACTACCAGAGGGCTGTTGGTCCTGGGCTGCTACAAATCCCACTTGAAAGATAAAGCAGCATAGAGACAATTTAAAAATCTTCATTTAAATATATGGATTGGTTTAAAACTGTTTGAAGATAATAAAAATTGGTTAATTATTATTATTTAAATTTTAATTTGGCTATTTCAAACTAAAGTAAGTAATTAATAACATTTATATGCAAAATAGTAACCTATGTGAACTATAGTTTAATTATATGGATACACTATTATCAATGAGTATCGTGTAACAACACTTTCGGTTCAATTGATGTAAAAAATATTCAAATAGTTCTATAAATAGCAACAACTTGAGCTCGACTTATTTTAAGTATTAAAAGCGTCATACGAACCCTTTTTAGGAGGATGTGGGTTGGAAAAGGGTGTGGCAACTCGCCGCGGCGAGCTGCCACGGCTTCCATCCCTTAAATCTCCCCCTAAGCCTCGCAGTGCATGTTCCGACCACTGTACGGAAACGATTTTATAATCGAACTGAGGTTATAAAAAGAAAGACGGCATCAAAGCTATTTTTGATGCCGTCTTTCTTCTAAATGATTTGAATTTTTCGAATAGGTAAGATTATTGAATAATTCTGAATTCTGTTCTACGGTTAGCTTGGTGTTGCGCATCTGTACAATCTACGCCGTTAGCGCATTTGTTTACCAATCGGGTTTCGCCATAACCCTTAGCCTCTAATCGGTTTCTATTGATACCTTTTCCTACCAAATAGTTCACCACAGATTGGGCTCTCTGCTGGGAAAGTGACATATTGTAATCATCACTACCACGAGAATCCGTATGAGACATAATCTCAATTCTCAAGGCAGGGCTATCTCTCATTACGGAAAGTAAATGTTCATCGATAATTTCTTCTGATTCTGGTGTGATTCTGGCACTGTTCAGTTCATAAAGTATGGGCAGTATATTGGAAGATCCCACCAATTCGCAGTCCACTTCTTCCCAAACGGTCATACCACCTTTCTTTACCAAAACGGTTTTGGTCACCGTTTCGGTTACGGCAGGAATGGTCTCTTTTTCGACACGTGCAGGTTGATCTACTACCTGTCGGGTAATCGTAGCATATTCAGCAGGAATTTCGGTTTCTTCCATCCTGGCAGGAGTTTGGACTACTTCTTTGGTGTAAGTGCCATTTTCTTCCGGGATCGAGATAGGAGATGTGCTGGCATCAGCATCAAGTGTTTTGGTCTGTACTGTTTCACTTTTAGATGGGTACTCGACGTAGCAAGCGACCATACAGTCCTCTTTATTAGCTGAAGGGCAATCTTCCAACATTCTGTATTCCCATCTACCTACTTCAGGGTATGTTTCAATTTCTTCCAGGTCATCCCCAAATGAGGCTGGGATTACTTTTAGGTTTTCAGCTTCCTCTTTTGAAATATAAGGAACTTCCACGGTCTCATAGACCGCTGGCACATACCTGAGTTCCTTAGATGCTTCCTTGACCAAAACACGTTCTTCTACGGTTTTGAATGTGGCAGGATAAGTTTTTAGCACAGTGTATGCTGGCTCCACTTCCACTGTTACGGTTTCCTCTTTAAATTCATCAGGTGTGATGCATTTTACATAGCATTTTCCTGGGGAGGGGTTTTCGGATGGGGGCTCATTTCCCGGTGGTTGGTCTTGGGCTGCTACAAATCCAACTTGAAAGATAAAGCAGCATAGAGCCAATTTAAAAGTCTTCATTTCAGTATAAGGGTTGGTTTAAAACTATTTTAAGGTAACAAAAATTTGTTAATTAATATTAAATAAATTTTGTTTTTGTAGTACTAATTTTGGTGATTAAAAACAATTATATTCAAAATAGTAGCCTTTTACCCTCAATTTTTGGTTATTTAGATACATATTTACCATATAATCCCATCTTAAAATACCTTTATCAGAATAGGAATTCAGCTTCATCAAAAAAATTATTTAAATAGTTATACCCTATTTTTTACCGGGTTTACACCATACCCCGCTTTACGGCCTGTTATTTTTGATGTGCTGTCCCTACCTCAACTCATTGGGAAATGTCCCGAAAATGCTAGCAGGTTCATAGCTATCCTTGTTATCACCTACGTTTGGATGCGTGTACATTAGGGAGACTCATTTTTTACTCTACGGTTTTGTGAAAACCAGTTTTTTATTTAATAATTATTTGTTAGGTTTAAATGTTTAAACATATAAACATTACAATAATCCCAAAAAACTATGAAAACACATTTATGCTTGTGCACAAAACATGAGGCGGTGTGGAAGGTCCCTGTGGCCTGCGTCGCTATTATGTTTTTGCTGCTGTTTCAGATGAGAGGTTATGCCCAAGAGCAGGGCACAACCTACAAAGGTGTGGTGTATGATAATGCCACCAAAGAACCACTCCCGGGAGTAAACATCCTGGTGAAGGGTACCGGGCAAGGAGTCGTCAGTGATATTGACGGTAATTTCAGCATTACTGTTGATTCGCCTGATCCGGTTTTGATCTTCAGTTTTATCGGGATGGAAACCCTCGAATATCCCCTTACAGGACAGACCACACTCGAGATCAATATGGATCCCAGTGCGGATAGCCTCGATGAGGTGGTCGTAGTGGGCTACGGTACGCAGAAAAAATCTGACCTCACCGGCTCTGTAGGAGTAGTAGGGGGAGATGAGATCCTAAAAGCACCCGTGGCAAATGCCTTACAGGGTATGAAGGGAAAAGTAGCCGGTGTTAATGTATTTTTGAACTCAGGATCACCTTCCTCCAGCCCTAGGGTACTCATCCGCGGATTAGGAACCATTAACTCCTCATCTCAGCCGCTCTATGTGGTAGATGGCGTGGTCATGGAGAACATCGAATTCTTGAATCCCAATGACATCGAGAGCATGGAGGTATTGAAAGATGCTTCTTCCACAGCAATCTATGGTGCGCGAGGTGCCAACGGTGTGGTAATGGTCACAACCAAAAGAGGGGCCAAAAACACCGGTACCACGATTGGATATGATGGTTATTTCAGTGTAGGAGTACTTCCCAAAAAAATGGACGTGCTCAATGCGGAAGAATTTATGGAGGTACTGGAACAAGGATTTGCCAACCACAGCAAATACCGACCGGATTCTCCCATTCCTGACTTTACCACAAACGATCCGAACCTTTTTGATGAAAACGGCAATCCGCTATATGATACCGATTGGCAGGAGGAAGCGACCAGAACGGCCCTTTCCCATAACCATCAATTGTCCTATCGTTCCAAGGCAGAGAAATCTTCTTTTGGTGCATTTGTCAATTATACCGACATGCAGGGCATAATGCTGAACAATTATCTGAAACGTGTAAATGGTAAGTTTGCCTTCGATGCCGATCCAAAAAAATGGCTTTCGGTGGGACTGAACCTATTGGCCAATAGCACAACAGAGAACGTATTCGAGGAAAGTGGCGGCCACCAGATGCCAAGACGTTCTATGATCGAGATGCCTGCGATATTTCCGGTCAAGTTTCCTGATGGCACATGGAGCAATTCCAGCATGGTCGAGGATCCCTACGGACTGGAAGCCATTCCCAATCCTGTACACGTATTGACCACACAGGACAGGTTGAGAAAAAGAACCAAACTGTTCGGGAATATCTATACGACCTTCCATATCCTTCCCGGACTGGATCTTAGAACCCAATTTGGCTTTGATAAAAATGACTTTAATGAGCAGATTTACAGTCCAACGGACCTGATCAATATCTCCTCCCCAAACGGCTCTGCTTATTTGGGCAATGAAAGAGTGCTGTATTGGCAGCAGGAAAATTACTTGACCTATACCAAGGACTTTGGTGACCATGGGATAAATGCAATGGCTGGGCTTAGCTGGCAAAAAAGAACATCAGAATATTTTAATGTAAGTGCCACTGGATTTTCTGATGATACCTTTAAGTTTAACAGAATGCAGTCGGCCAGTCAACCGGGAACGCCCAATTCAGGATATGATGAGTGGAGCATGAACTCCTATTTTTTACGAGGCAACTACAACTATAAGAGCAAATACCTGTTGACCTTTACTGGAAGGGTGGACGGTTCGTCCAGGTTCGGTGAAAACAACAAGTATGGCGTGTTCCCATCCGTTGGTGTGGGGTATGTGCTTTCAAAAGAGCCTTTTATGCAAGGCCTGTCCGGAACGGTAGATGAGCTTAAGATAAGGTCAAGTTACGGGATTACCGGAAATACCGAAATCCCTACTTACCAGTCCTTGGGTACGGTCTCCACTGGTACCTCGCTGATCAACGGATCCAGGGCCCCCATCAGCTATGTCAACCGGCTTCCCAATCCTGATTTGGAATGGGAAAAGACACGCCAATTTGACATCGGTATGGACCTGACACTTCTGGAAAGGGCATTGGTATTCAGTTTTGATTATTATCATAAACTGACCACCGACCTGTTGCTGGACAGACCAGTTCCTTCTTCTACCGGTTTTGCTGCTGTCAGGGACAATATCGGGTCGGTATCCAATAGAGGGATTGAAGTGTTGGTGAGGGCCTTTCCTGTAACCAATGCCAATTTCAGTTGGGAATCTACCCTGAATTTTTCCTATAACGAAAACCAGATCGAACAGCTTGGTGAAAATGACGAGGATATTTTTCCTGGTCCCAACTGGGTTTCTGGTAGCCAGACCATTTTGCGTGTGGGTGAGTCCCTGAGTTCATTCTGGGGCTACGAGCGATTGGGTACCTGGGGTACGGATGAAGCAACGGAAGCAGCTGAAGTGGGAGCCATTCCAGGCGAAGCTAAGCGGAGTGCAGAAAGAAAGATTATTGGCAACGGCCTTCCGCATTGGACAGGAAGCTTTATCAATAATTTCTATTATGGCAATTTTGACCTGACCTTGGACATTCAGTTTGTGGCGGGCGTGGATATCCTGCAGCAATTTTTCCATTCTACCCAAGACCGTACCGGTTATGCCAGCGGCCTGAAAGACGTGCTCTATGATGCATGGACAGAGACCAATCAGAACACCATGGTGCAACAGATCAGGAACGGGCCTTATTCAGGGCAAAACAGTGAGGTGGACAGCCATTGGGTGGCCGATGGCTCTTATATCCGGGGTAACCTGATATCGCTGGGTTACTCATTTGACCAGTCCCTGTTGGACAGGATCGGTATGAATAAGCTGAGGGTGTATGCCAGTGTGCAGAATGCCTTCCTTATACATTCCGATGATTTTAAAGGATATGACCCTGAAGCATCTTCTTGGGAAGGTAACCAATGGGGTCAGAACATCTTCTTTTTCCAATATCCTCGGCCAAGGACCTTTACCCTTGGATTGAGCCTGCAGTTTTAACCAAAAAATTAATCTTATGAAAAAGTTATCGATTATATACTTGGTGGCAGTGGTGCTTTTATCTTCCTGTGAAGGCTTTTTGGATGAAAAGCCCAAGGATGAAGTAGCCTCTAACCAATATTTTGCCCGGCCGGAACATGCCCGGGACGCAGTAAACGCATTGTACAGGACTGGAGCCATGCAGCTTTTTGAGGCCAATGGCTCTTATGCTGGGGCAAGGATCATGTTCGGTCCTTATTTGTCCGGATTTGTGGACAACGAATACAAAGGACAGGAAGTACATGTACAACGGGGACAGACCATGACCTATGATGGCTTGAACCTGTCGAGCTACTTTAATTCCATGTGGTCGGACATGTACACAGGTATATCCAGGGCAAACAATGCCATCAAGTATATCCCAGAGACTCCTGGTCTTTCGGAAAGTGAGATGAACAAGTACATGGCGGAAGCCCGTTTTTTCAGGGCGTTCAACTATTATTACTTGGTAAGGATGTTTGGGGCAGTGCCCCTGATTACCGAACCCTATGAAAGTCTGGAAAACCTGTTTCCCGAGCGGACAGCACCATCGGAGGTCTATGCGCTGATCACCGGGGACCTGGAGGCTGCCATTTCTAGTGGGGGACTTGCGAATGTGGCCATGACAGCCAATAGTGGCAGAATTTCCGCATCGGTGGCCCAGATGGTATTGGCCGAAGTGTATTTGACCATGAGCGGTGAAGCAGTTGGAGATGACAACTATGCCAATGCGGCACAGGTCGCTAAGGCGATAGTGGCTTCCGGGCAGTATTCACTGGTCCAGCACTCTTGGAACGGTGGACAATTAGCTGAAAACGGGTCTGCCTATAACAAACTAAAGGACAGTGAACAGGTTCCTGGCGAGTATATCTACTATTACGAGTATGAGATAGGCATTGCCAATAATATCTATCCAAGCTGGTGCTATCCTTCTACTATTTCGCCTCTATTGGCCTATGCTATCGCCAATAATGCCTATGGGCCGACCAATGACCTGGTTGCTTCCTATGATCCGGAAAATGACCTTCGGGTGCAGGAAAAGCAGTATTTTCATTCCTCTATCGAATTGGACGGAGAAACGGTTACCTTCCAGCGGGCTCCCTACATGTGGGAGAATAAGGAAGCTGCCTACGAAACAGCACTTTCTGGACGTGATATGCCGATCTACACTTATGCCGATGTGCTATTGATCGGTGCCGAGGCCATAGCGCGGTCCGAAGGCGTGACCAGTGAAGCGGTGGACTACCTTGCCCAAATCCGCGAAAGGGCTTACTGGAACAGTTCTCCAGAAGCCATAAGAAGCGAGTTGGCCTCCATGTCCACAGACCAATTTGTAGAGGAAGTATGGAAAGAGAGGGTGAGGGAGCTTGTATTTGAGTTTCCTATTTGGTTTGATGTCATGAGAACGGGTAAATTCCCTAGGCCTGTTGGGGATGGAACTGGAGACATCATGTTTGTCGATGCGGTCGGTGCTACCAACTTTTTTAACGGTACCATCAAAGAACAGAACATGTTGTATCCTCTGCCCGAGCAGGAATTGCAGCGTAATCCTTCGCTGGAGCAAAACCCTGGTTATGCAAATTGATGAATGAACTATAAAATGGCTGTTCCGAAGCAACTATTGATGCTGCACGGAACAGCCATTTCGTTA
Organism: Echinicola strongylocentroti; assembly: GCF_003260975.1. Lineage (NCBI taxonomy): Bacteria > Pseudomonadati > Bacteroidota > Cytophagia > Cytophagales > Cyclobacteriaceae > Echinicola > Echinicola strongylocentroti. The sequence goes on from NZ_CP030041.1 coordinate 6,184,969, forward strand.
TTTTCTTTATGGCATAAAGCTTTTGGGGTAGCGGGAAGCTGTCCCTTTGTAGACAATCGAAATACGCATAAATCACTATAATAATGAACAGATTGAGCAATCAGCCACAGGTACCCGTTCAGGAAACGGATCGACCATCGCATTCCTACACTTTATTTCCTTCTTTTGACTTGGGCTCCTCACGGATTGGCCAAGGTTACGAAAGCCTTTTTGACCAGATCAATGCCGGACAGGTCCTGATCATGGATGGCTATGTGGGCGTGGACTGGCAGGAAATCAGCACCGCCCTAAAGCAATATCTGACCAATCAAAACTTGGCGTTTGAGTTGATAAATATGGCCGATTTCTATAAGCCAACCAATGAGATTCTTGAAATGATCGCCCCGGATTTAGGAGGAGACGATCCGGTATTCGGAAAGAAGACCCAGCGGTGTATGGCCGATTATATAGATGGGGAAAAACTGGATACCTTAACGCCTGCTTCCGACCAGATCACGGTCATTTACGGAAGTGGTGCTGCACAGGTGGGGATCAAGGGAACATTGGTTTATTTTGACCTTCCTAAGAATGAGCTTCAATACCGTATGCGTGCTGGGAGCGTCCACAACCTTGGTTGTAGTGGGCTCCAAAAGAATAACAAGCAAATGTACAAGCACTTTTTCTTCGTGGACTGGGAAATCTGTAACCGAGAGAAGAAGGCCCTTTTTGCCAAGGTGGATTATATAGTTGACCAGCAACGCCCTGATCAGCCGACTTGGATGAGCGGGGATGATTTTCGGCAAGGGCTGGATGCCATGTCCACGTCTTACTTTAGGGTGCGACCGTGGTTTGAGCCAGGCGTTTGGGGAGGCCAATGGCTTCGTGAGCATATCCCGGAACTTCCACAGAATGAACCCAACTACGCATGGTCATTTGAGATGATCGTTCCCGAAAACGGGGTGATCTTTTCCTCTGACGGAATTCTTTTGGAGCTATCCTTTGATTGGTTGATGTACAAGGCAGGAAAAAATGTCTTGGGCAAGGCACACGATCGCTTTGGAGATGATTTTCCTATCCGGTTTGACTTTCTGGATACCTTTGACGGGGGCAATCTATCCTTACAGTGTCATCCAACTGATAAGTATGCAAAAGCCCATTTTGGTGAAAAATTCACCCAAGATGAGACATATTATATCATGGATAACCGTCCAGGCGCCAACGTTTACCTAGGCTTTCAGGAGGACATCGAACCGGAATTATTCAGAAAGGAGCTGGAAAAATCCATTCACGAGAAATCTGAATTGGAAGTAGAGCAGTTTGTCCAAAAGCTTCCAAGTGAAAAGCATGGGCTATACCTAATACCCAATGGTACCGTCCATTGCTCAGGAGTGGACAACCTGGTGCTGGAGATCAGCGCCACTCCGTATATCTATACCTTCAAAATGTACGATTGGCAACGATTGGACCTAAATGGAGAGCCTCGGCCTTTGAATGTGGAGCGGGCCTTTGATAATTTGGATTTTGAAAGAAAAGGGGAAGAAGTCCAACGTACCCTCATTTCGCATCCTGAAGTGATCGAAAGTGGATCGGATTGGCAATTGGTGGAATTGCCTACGCATGAACAGCATTTTTACAAGATCGTGCGCTATGAATTTGATACCGAAATTTCAGTTCCCACACATGGACAATGCCATTTGTTAATGTTGGTCGAAGGAGAAAGCATTTCCCTGTCCACTGAAAATGGTAGGCAGGCCACGTTTCATTACGCCGAAACATTTGCCGTTCCTGCTGCTGCCAACAGCTATAAATTGAAAAACCATGGCTCCTCTCGGGCAATGGTGGTCATTTCCTATGTGAAGGAATCGGCTTGTTAGGTCGAAATGACCAATATGATAATAAATGATAACTAAAGTCTTTTTATGAATCAGATGATAAAAAGTGTGGCGTTGCTGCTTATGGCATTAACGGCACACTCTCAGCTACTATTGGCTCAGCAATATGAAGTATTTCAACTTGGAAGTGCCTCCGATAGCGGAGATGGTTTTGCGCTATATCCCGGAGGATACAAGGATTTTATAGCCCAGGATTTTGGATTTGAGGATCGGATGTTTTGGATCGGCAGGGATGATCCACAAACTGATTTTCCTTATGTCCTTCCAGGTCCAAAAGACGCATGGGGAGGGACAGGACACACGGCAGGAATTCGTTCCCATTTTCTGAACCTAGCCTTCGAGCTCGATGAGTTCCAACCAACCACCGGGCAGCTTAGGATAGACCTTGCGGATGCCGATTCATTACATGCCGCCCTACTGAAAGTCACTGTCAATGGTAAAGGATACCATTACCAATTAAAACCAGGAAAGGGAACTACCCTTGGAAACCAAGGGGGCGAAAAAGGAGAGGAACAGCTGGTCACCATTGATCTGCCTCAAGGACTCTTGAAAAGTGGTTTGAACAAAATTACGCTTACCACCCTTGAGGGTAGTTGGTTGGCTTTTGATCAAGTGGCTCTTTTTGCTTCCAGTCCTTTGGAGGTGAAAAAAACCAATAAGGCAGTAGTGGGGGACATACGACCTGCTAACTATCAAACAGAAGGAAGCTCAGGGCTGCATCAACCCCTGTTGGTGGCCGCCTATCACCTTGATGGCGCTCCAGAGATGGTCGTTGAGCTGGATGGTGCTGAAATCCTGCGCCGAAACCTGGTGCAGGGGGAATATTTGCTGGAAGCTCCCATGCCTGCTGTCCAACAATCTAAGGAGAGCCAATACAGCATTAAGCTGGATGGCAATACGGTGAAGGAAGGTACAGTCAAAAGAATGCCCCAATCTACGAGGAAATGGAGCCAATATGTCAATACTCTCATAGGAGCAGGACATTCCAGGTGGATGATTGCACCGGGGCCTTGGATGCCTTTCGGGATGGTAAAGCTAAGCCCGGACAACCAGAACTCCGGTTGGCAGGCAGGTTATGATCCTACATTCGAATCGATCGGTACTTTTAGCCATATCCATGAATGGACCATGGCCGGTCTGGGAACCTTCCCGACCACAGCAGGCCCGATACAGACTACCGTTGGTGACCAGAGCGATGTCCAGTCAGGATACCGTTCTTCGTTTGACAAACAGACGGAGGAGGCTGGGATTGGTATGTACAAAGTTCATCTGACCGATACGGATATCTGGGCTTCCCTGACATCCACAGAGAGGGCGACGATGCAGCGATATGACTACGGAAAAGGGGAGCGCGGCAGGATCATGATCGATCTGGCCATTCCTTCCGAGTACCGCTACCAGATAGAATCCTGCGAGATTACCCGTGTTTCTCCTACACGGATAGAAGGCAAAAGCCATCAGCTGACGCCAAATGCATGGTCCAAGGGAGTGGGACAGGATTATATTGTCCATTTTGTCATTGAATTTGACCGTCCAATAGATCGGTTTTCCCATTGGAAAGACGGTGAGATCAGGCATAACAGTGACCTTGCAGCCGATAAGCCGAAGAATGCAGGCGTCTTTGTGGAGTTTGATCTCGAGGATTCGCGTAGTGTAAAAATGAGAACGGGAATATCCTATGTGAGCATCGAGAATGCTGCTAAAAACCTTTCCACAGAAATCTCGACCCCTTTTGGCTGGGACTTTGATGCGGTGGTGGCCCATCAGCAAAACACTTGGGACAAGCTGCTTGGAAGACTCAAGGTAAGCAGTAATGATGCAAGGGAAAAGGAGCGCTTTTATACCAATATGTACAGGGCTTTGGCCAGTAGGAATACCTTTTCTGATGTGGACGGACGATGGAGGGATGCCGATGAAAATATCCAGCAGCTAGAGCGTTCAGATGACTTGGCCCTTGGTTGTGATGCTTTTTGGAATACCTTCTGGAACCTTAATCAGTTTTGGAACCTGGTGACGCCCGAGTGGAGTAACCGTTGGGTGCGGTCTCAGCTAGCCATGTACGACAATGCCGGATGGCTCGCAAAAGGCCCTGCCGGAATGGAATACATCCCCGTGATGGTGGCCGAGCATGAAATCCCCTTGATTGTGGGGGCTTACCAAATGGGAATCAGGGACTATGATGTGCAAAAAGCCTTGGAAGCTGTAGTAAAGATGCAGACCACAGAAGCCACAGAAGTAGGAGGTGGGTTTGCAGGAAACAGGGATTTGATGCACTACCTCGAATATGGCTACGTGCCCCATGACCTGGGAAGGTTTTCCAATTCCTTGGAATACAGTTTCGACGACTGGACTGTGGGGCAGTTTGCCAAATCCCTAGGAGAGACCTCCATCTTTGAAGAATTTGACCAAAGAGGAGCTTGGTGGAAACATGTTATTGATCCCGAATCAGGCTATGCAAGGATGAAAAATGCCAAAGGAGAATGGCTGGAAGATTTTGATCCATTTCGCTCCGGAGCCAACCACCACTATGTGGAAGGAAATGCCTGGCAGCTCACTTTTTTCGTTCCCCAAGATGTGCCTGGCCTTATGGAGGCTGTTGGAAAGGAAAAATTTCTCGAAAGACTGGAATGGGGCTTTTCGGAAAGCGACAAGTGGCGGTTTAATGGCCCCAATGACCAATACTGGGATTATCCTGTGGTGCAGGGAAACCAACAGTCCATGCACTTTGCCTTCCTGTTCAACTATGCAGGCAAGCCTTGGCTGACCCAAAAATGGAGCAGGGCTATCATGGATCGGTATTATGGCCATGGCGTTACCAATGCCTACCTAGGCGATGAGGATCAGGGCCAGATGAGTGCTTGGTTTATCATGGCCTCCTTAGGCTTGTTCCAGGTGGACGGAGGAACAAGGGCAAACCCCATCTACGAAATAGGAAGCCCACAGTTCCAAGAGGTGGAAATTGATTTGGGTGAACAATTTGGAAGAGGGGAGACCTTTACCATCAAGGCCATCAATGCCAACAAGAAAAACATTTATGTACAAAAAGCTACCCTCAATGGTCAACCGCTCAACCAATTCTGGTTTGATGCTGCAGCACTTCTCAAGGGAGGGGAATTGATCTTAGAAATGGGAGATACACCGAACAAGGGTTGGGGAAATACAACATTGCCCTATTAACGACGGTAATGCCCCAACCTATTTATAATCAAAGTTAAATAACAATAACCCAAAATTTCCATGAAGAACTACTTGGCATTGACCCTACTTCTATTGCTTGCCCTAACTGTTCATGGGCAAATCAGCGAAGAAAATAATGACAAGCTTTCGAATAATATTGTAAGCAATGAAAAATTCGAGAAAGTAAAGAAAATGGCCTTAAAAGTAGTCTCCGAAGGCTTTAATGCAGGTGATGGATACAGGGAGGTCTGGATCAGGGATTACAATACTTTCATTAACATCGCCACCAAGGTGTACCCGAAGGAAACGCTAAGGGAAAACCTATTGGTTTTTTTCAGGATGCAGGCAGATGATGGGAATATCATCGATGGTTTTACGCCAGTGGCGTCCATTGGGGAAGACGACACCGATTTTAGTTATTCTGAGCTGGAGCCAAGGTATGCTGGTCACAAAAATACCGTGGAGACAGACCAAGAGACTTCTTTGGTGCAAACTGTCTACAAATACATCAAGGCCACCGGTGATTTTTCACTGCTTTCAGAAAAGGTAGGGGACAAAACGGTGGCCGAACGGCTGGAGTGGTCCATGGATTATCTGATGGAGCACCGCTTTGACAGGGAGCATGGCCTGCTCTGGGGCGCGACTACTGCCGACTGGGGAGATGTGCAGCCAGAACATGGATGGGGAGTGGATATTGATAAAAACACCCATCGGGCCATTGATATTTATGATAATGCCATGATGGTCATTGCCTTGGCCAACCTAATGGAAATAATGCCTGAAAGCAGGGAAAAATGGGCAACCATCAAGCTGCAACTGGAAAAAAATATCCGAAAGCACCTCTGGGACGCAGAAGCGCAAAAGTTCATTCCCCATATCTATCTGGAGGGTTCACCTTTTCCAGAAGACTTCAAGGAGAATGAGATTTTTTATTTTGGCGGCACTGCTATCGCCATCGAAGCGGGATTGCTGACACATGAGGAAATCGAACATTCCCTGAATCAAATGGTTTCTCTGGTGAAACAAGCCGGTGCACCCTCTATCGGATTGACAGTCTATCCTCCATATCCGGCAGGCTATTTTGCCAATAAGATCATGAATCCGGAGTACAGCTACCAAAACGGAGGCGACTGGACTTGGTTTGGAGGAAGGATGGTCCTGGAATTGGTCAAAAATGGATTTGTCGAGGAAGCATACAGGGAAATACAGCCAATGGTCGATAGGGTAATAGAAAACGATGGCTTTTACGAGTGGTATTCGGTCGATAACCAGCCACGAGGGTCAGGGACTTTTAGGGGAAGTGCCGGAGTGCTCTATGATGCCATAGTTGCCCTACAAGAATCCAATAATACAAAAAACTAGCATAATGGGAAGACCGACAATATTGGCAGATGGGGAGAAAATGCTGCAGGTTGGAGTAGATATCGGTGGAAGCCATATTACGGCTTGTCTTTTTGATGGCGAGCGTCAGGAGCTTCTGCTGGAGTCCATGACCACGCGGCATCCCGACCCAAATGGAACAGCCAACGAGCTCATAGGAGTATGGGCTGAGGCGATTGAGCTGGCCATAAAACAATCCAATGCACCAGTAAGAGGGGTTGGGATTGCTGTTCCAGGGCCATTTGATTATGCGGAGGGGATCAGCCTGGTCATCGGGGTAAATAAATTTGAATGTATTTATGGTGTCAATATCAAAGAGGAACTTTCTCAACGCCTGAAGTTAGAAAAATCCCAAATTAGATTTGTCAATGATGCATCGGCATTTGGCATTGCAGTGACCAAGGTAGGTCTTGGCAAAGGTGCAAATCGCTGTGTGGCCTTGACCTTGGGGACAGGGCTTGGATCTTCGTTTTTAGTTGATGGCGTGCCGGTACTATCAGGTGATGAGGTGCCCGAAAATGGTTGGTTATATAATGGTGAATTTCAAGGGGAAATGGCGGATGACCATTTTTCAGCCCGTGGTTTGGTGGGGCTATATAAGTCCCTTGGAGGAAAGGAAGCGTCTACTGCTTTGGACGTTTTTACCCTTGCCAAATCTGATCCACTGGCCCAGAAAACCTTTGAATTGTTTGGAAGTAGATTGGGCAGTTTTCTTGATCCATATATCCAAAGATTTGGTGCCCAAATACTTGTGTTGGGAGGAAATCTATCACGATCCTTCGCTTTGTTTGAGCTGGATTTGCTGAAAGAACTGTCCATAGACAGTGTAGTGGTTTCCCCAATGCTGGATCACGCCCCATTGATCGGTGGAGCCATGCTTTTTGAGGAGGAATATTATGGAAATTTAGCACAGGTAATAAATAGGATGAAATGAAAGATATAAGCTCACAAACACTGCCATATGGTAAAATTTTACCAGTGCTGCTGAGTTTTGTGGTAATGGGATTTGTGGATATTGTTGGGGTTTCGACAGGGTACGCCCAGAAGGAGTTTGACCTCAGCCCAGAAATGGCACAATTGATTCCTTCCATGGTTTTTGTCTGGTTTTTTGTGCTGTCGGTTCCCATTAGCATACTCCAGAATAAGGTAGGAAAAAGAAAGGTCCTGCTCGCCGGAATTGGTGCCACAGCATTGGGAATGGCCATACCATTTGTCAGCTTTAGTTATGGCATATTCCTTTGCTCATTTGTGTTACTGGGAATTGGCAATACCTTAATTCAGGTTTCTTCCAATCCTTTGCTGAGAGAGGTAGTTACGGCAGAGAAGTATCCCAGTATTCTGAGTGTGTCCCAGTTTATCAAGGCCATTAGTTCCTTGCTGGGGCCATTGCTAGTGGCTATGCTGGCATCCAGGACTGGTGATTGGAAGAATGTATTTTTGGTATATGGTGCGGTAGCGATCTGTACTGGAGCATGGCTGGCCAAAACCCCCATAAAAGAAACCCACGAGCAAGCTTCTGCGGGATTTAAGGATTGCTTTAGGTTATTGAAAGATCCCGTGATTGCCTTTATGGTGTTTGCCATATTTTTGACCGTTGGGATTGACGTGGGCATGAATACCAATATCCAAGGCGTTTTGGTTTCCAAGTTTGATCTTACGTTGGAGGATGCATCGTTAGGGATCAGCCTTTATTTCTTTTCCTTGTTGGTCAGCCGCTTGCTGGGGGCTGTGATCTTGGGAAAAATGAGCCATGTGAAGTTTCTCAAGTGGTCTGGATGGCTTACGGTGATTGCATTTGTATGTCTAATGGTGTCTCCTAGTCTTGAAACCACCTTGGCATCCATCATACTAGTAGGATTGGCCTCGGCCAACCTGTTTCCGTTGATCTTTGCATTGACCATCAACAGGACCCCCAAAAGGAGCAATGAAATATCGGGACTGATGACGATGGCGATAGTTGGTGGGGCGGTGGTTCCGTTTATCATGGGGCTTATCCAGAAATCAGCAGGAGTGGATTTTGTGTTTCTCGTCCCCGCTATTGCAGCGGTGGTGCTGTCGTTTTCTTACCTAAAGTTCGGAAAATGAAACAGCAGGAAGCAGCGCCTGATGGAAGGAGGCTTTGATTGGGGGCACTAGTGGCCTTTCGGATGGATGGCCAGAAAAAACAATAAATGGATTTAATGACAAATTGCTTAATTTTGCTTTTTGGTTGCTGTCGCAATGACGGCAGATAATTAAAAATTAAACAGTATCAAGAAGTCTATGGAGGTAAGGGGATTTGAACTAGACCATAAGAGTGCCATTCCGTATCACGTGCAGTTGGAAAAGTATTTGAGGGCACTGATAAAGCTGAAGGAGTATGCCTCAGGGGAATCATTGCTGCCCAAGGAAGAGAGTATGGCCAAAAGGTTTGGCGTTTCTCGCAATACCGTAAGACAGGCCATAGATAAACTGGTGCAGGATGGTTTGGTGGAAAGAAAAAGGGGAGTAGGATCCAAGGTGGTCGCCCAGAATATTTCCACACGACTAGACCAGTGGATTTCCTTTACCAAAGAAATGCGGGACAAGGGCATAGATGTGGTGGAATATGCCGTAGAAATTGATTTTGTTAAGCCGGACAAGGATACTGCAAGGGCTTTGAATTTGGGGACAGATACAGAAGTTTGTTGTCTCAAGCGGGTGAGAGGTGCTGAAGATGCCAAATATTTGTTCAGTATTTCCTATTTCCACCCCCGGATAGGCCTGACAGGATCCGAGAATTTTTACCAGCCGCTTTATGAGATGTTGGAGAAGGAATGTCATATAGTGGTAACGGTGTCCAAAGAAAAGCTGAAAGCCATCGCCGCTCCTGCCGTTATCGCCCATGCATTGGATATCAAGAAAGGAGATCCCGTCCTGAAGCGGGAAAGGGTCGTGTTGGACAGGGGAGACAGGCCAGTGGAGTACAACCTAGTGTATTATGCCACAGATTATTTTTCCTACGATATTGATATCAAAAGGGAACTGTAAGGATCTATTAACCTGAGTTCGATAATAGAAATGATCATCAATTTGGGAACAGTACCTATGTCACTGTTCGGGTACTTTATCCACCTTCTAATACCTAGCTAATTCTCCTAATGGAGCATCCCGTCTCCTTCGTCCACTCCATGAGCGTAGCCGAAGGGGCGGTTGAGGTGATTAATCCTTCTCCTTGCGTCATTCGAACGCAGTAACAGTTGAGTGAAACAACCTGTTTTTTAGAGGCGGGATTTGATTCGTCCTATTTGCTAGACATTCTTTTTATTGAGCTGTTTAATAATTGTAAACCATAATATTATGTTTAATTTTGTTTAAACATATGCACATACTAAATATTGTATATAGCAATTAGATAACCTGAGATTAAAGAACAATAAACCATTGTAAAAATGAAAAGCATTACAAATTTTGGTGTTTTACTGTTGACATGCCTGCTGCTTGGTACGGCGTGTAATTCTTCGTCAGATTTACAGGAGAAGGAGCATTCGGAGGGAGTTTCCTTTCTTGAATTTGTAGATCCCAATATTGGGTCAGTACATAGTCGTTGGTTTTTTTATACTCCTGGAGCCATGCCGTTTGGGATGGCTAAATTAGGACCATCTACCAATGGAAGTTATGGGAACAAAAGTGGTTGGGAAGCGGTAGGATATGATGGCAGGCATGAGAGTATTGAAGGTTTTGCAAACCTGCATGAATTTCAGGTCGGAGGGTTTCTTTTTACTGCCACTACTGGTAAGCTACATACCGTACCGGGAAGCCTGGAAAACCCCGATGAAGGTTACCGTTCCCGGTTTGACAAAGAAGATGAGGTGGCCACACCCGGCTATTATAAGGTCAAGCTGAAGGACTATGACGTCACTGCTGAACTGACCGCGACCGAAAGAGTAGGGTTTCATAAATATACCTTCCCAAAAACCGACAGTGCTTATATTGTTCTGGACATCGGCAATCAATTGGGAGAAAGTGGTAAAGTAAAGGATGCCGCTGTCACCTTTAATGATGACAATACCATCGAAGGATGGGTGATTACCTATCCGGAATATGTAAAAAAATACCAGCCTGATGGAGAAGTGAAAATGTTTTTTTCTGCGGTTATTAACAAAACTCCTGAATCGGTAGGTGCTTTTAATGGTGACAACAGAAAAGAGAATCAACATCACACGACTGGAGTAGGAGCAGGGCTTTACATGGCCTTCGACACCCAAGAGGGTGAGTCCATTGAAATGAAAGCTGGGTTTTCCTACACCTCTCTGGAAAACGCAAAAAAGAACCTACTTGCAGAAGCAAAAGACCTTGATTTCGAAACCGCCAAAACACTGGCCCAAAAAAAGTGGAATGAAGAGCTTGGCAAAATCAAGATTTCCGATCCTTCAAAGGAGAATAAAACCAAGTTTTATACAGGCCTTTACCATGCGCTTTTGGGAAGGGGATTGGCAAGTGATGTAAATGGCCAGTTTCCTGAAAATGACGGCTCCATTGGGCAAATTCCGTTGGATGCAAATGGTGAGCCGGAATTTGATTTTTACAATACGGACTCTGTTTGGGGGGCATTTTGGAACCTTACGCAATTGTGGACCCTAGTGTGGCCAGAATATTACAACGATTTTGTACAAAGCCATTTGGCCGTTTACAAAAACTCCGGATGGATGAGTGATGGGCTGGCCAACAGTAAATTTGTTTCCGGTGTCGGGACCAATTTTGTAGGGCTCGTCATAGCAGCGGCCTATCAGGCCAATATCAGGGATTATGATGTGGAATTGGCTTTTAAAGCAGCTTATGAAAATGAAGTAAAATATGAAAATAGAAATGAGGGAGCGGGCAAAACGGACTTGAAGCCCTTTGTAGAAAAAGGCTTTATTCCCTATCAACCAGGCTGGGATACTTCACCTGAAGGCTCGGCATTTTCTGTTTCACATGCTTTGGAATATAGCTATAGCAGTTATGCTGTCGCCCAATTTGCCAAAGCCCTTGGTAAAGATGCCGAGTATAATGAACTGATGCAGTTATCCCACAACTGGGAAAAAGTATATGATGAAGCAATAGACTTTGTAAGGCCAAGGGTGGCCTCTGGGGAGTTTATGAAGGATTTTGACCCTTTTGCTCCTTGGGTAGGATTTCAGGAGGGCAATGCCTGGCAATACACTTTTTATGTCCCCCACACTCCTGAAGCACTGGTAGAAAAAATGGGAGACGAAAAATTTGTCAACAGACTGGATTCTATTTTTACGGTTTCCGAAAAGACAGGCTTCGGGGGAGAGGATATCGATGCCTTTGCTGGATTAAGTTACCTATATAACCAAGGCAACCAGCCCAATTTGCATATTCCTTGGCTTTTTAACTATACAAGCCAGCCATGGCTTACCCAGAAATGGGTGAGACGTATCTGTGATGTATTTTATGGAGTGGAGGAAGTACATGGATATGGTTTAGGTCAGGATGAGGACCAGGGGCAGTTGGGAGCTTGGTATGTCATGGCTTCTATTGGCCTGTTTGATGTCAAAGGTTTGGTAGAAATGGGGCCTTCTTTTCAGTTTGGCAGTCCCTTATTTGATGAGGTGGAGATTACTACCACCAATGGTAAGTCCATTCGGATTACTACCAAAAACAACCGAGAGGACAACGTGTTTATTCAATCCATTAAATTGAACGGCAAGTCTTACGATCAATCCCAAATAAGCCTTGATCAGTTAAGGGAAGGGGCTCACTTGGAAATGAACTTGGGAGATACTCCCAATAAGAACTTATTTGAAGACTTGTAACGGTTGATCATGGGAAAGTGATTAAAACGTTGGTGTCAAATGAATGGGAAATCATCATCCAGGTGAATGGATTGGATATAAGATGAGGCAATGATTGCTGCACGAAGTTATTTTGGCACTAAATCTTTACCGTCAGAAAATGTCAGGCATTATTGCCATCAGTGTTGTCAAATGTCCTTTTCGTGATTTCATGTACGACCCTGTCCAGCTCCTTGCATGAACTGCCTATCCAGTCGATGATTTGTTCGGTGCTAATGTCCTCTCTGTTGGTTTCCTTTGCTAGTGCTGTCAGTCCCATAATCCTAGAAAGGGGAGCCCTGATCTTATGGGATTGAAGCCAGGCTATTTCACGAAGGTTGTCATTTTGCCGTTGTATTTGCTCCAAGTGAGTCCTAGAGGCGGTGACATTCAGAACAGAACCTACCGAACGTATTGGTTTGCCCATACTGTCTCGGAGAATCAGGCACCTGTCCACAAAATAACCAATATGCCCATTTGCTAAAGCCATCCTATATTCCATCTTCCAGGAATTGACGGATTCATCGTCAAGGGCTGCTTCATAAGAACTCCAAACCTCCGCAGCATCGTCAGGATGGATTTTTTGGAACCATGAATTTGCTATTGAGAAAGGTTCCTGTTCCCTATAACTGACTTGCTCATCAAAACCAGTGCCTCGGGTAATGTTATTTATGCTATGGTTCAATTCCCATATCATTTCATTGCTGACTTGCATGGCCAGTTTAAAGCGGTTGTTGCTTATAGACAGTCGTTGTTCATACTCCTTTTCTTCCGTGATGTCCCGGATAGTGCCTTCGATACGGAAGGGACGTCCCTGTTGGTCCGCAACCAACCTGATTTCCTGTTGCACCCATTTGATCTTTCCCTGCGCATCGATGATGCGGTGTTCATATCGATTGACTTTTCCCGGTTTCCGTTTTTGGTCTGGATCATTTTTGATCAAGTGCCGGTCCTCTGGATGAAATGTTTGGATTAGGTTTTCCATGTTGGGAATGAAGTTTTTGCGGGTATAACCGTAAATTTTGTACGTTTCATCACTCCATTCGGATATGCTTGAATCCAGGTCACGGCTCCAGTAGCCCAATTTCCCTATTTTTTGAGCCGTCTTTAATTTGGTGTAGGCATCCTTTAGGTGCTCTTCGGCACTTTTCTGCGCGGTGATATCCTTGGCCACTGCTATAATCACTTTGGATGCTGGTATTGTCTTCCCTTTCCAGATCATTGTTTTGACCTTGCCTTCTTTTGTCAGTAGCCGGGTTTCCAGTGGCTTCGAAGTGTTTCCTTGTATGAAAGCGGCCATCTTTTTACGTGATTGCCCGTGGTCACTATTATCGACAAAATTCAACAGGGGTTTTTGCAGCAATTCTTTCTTATCGTACCGTAATAACCGCCCCAAGGCACTGTTGTACTTTTTGACATATCCGTCATAACCTATTACACATAAGGGGCCTGGAGAAAGGTCAAAAAAGCTTCTATATTCCTCTTCAGTCAATTTTTGTTGGATAACAGCTCCAATGGGTTTAATGACCTCTTTTAACAATTGTATTTGGTCACTGAGCAATTCGGCTCTTTTATGCGAAAAGGCCACAAAGACAGCCAGAAATTCATGGCGATAGGTTATGGGAATGGCAAATGCCGATTGTAGCGGTGTAAGCCCGATCTCTTCTGCCCGGATGAAATTAGGTTCCAAAGAAAGGTCGTCCCATACTTGGATAGCATTACGAGCCCAAGTGACTCCAGGCAGCCCCTGACCTTTGGAGAGACTGTCCATATTGTTTTTTCTGTACAGCTGGCCAAGTTTTGGGTCTGCGTGGTATTTTGAAACCAAATTTAAATGCTGACCATCCTTAGATAGCAGATACATTTCGCATAGATCGATATTGGGAAGACCGGTTACCCTTTCCAGTGCATGGGCCATACCTTTATACAGAGCCCCTGGCTGTCCTATCGAGTTGGTCATGGACGCTACCAGCTCACTGGAAATGCGCTTTTCGATTTCTTCGTTGACTACTTGGGTGTTGGCGATAATCCCGTTGATGGCAGGATCGTCCAAGTGATTGGTGATTTCAGTATGAAGCCAAACCCAGTTTCCCTGTGCGTTCATAAAGCGATAGGGGTCTATAGTGACATGGTGCTTGGTGGCGATTTGCTCAAATTGCTCTTTGACCCTAGGAATGTCATCGGGATATATAAAGTCAAATGCATTTTTGGTATAGAAATGTTCCGGAGGAATTCCCAATATTTTTTGGCTGGTAGGGGCTACATATTTATAGTTACCCATATTATCCAGTAGGCCGATTAAGTCCGTGCCATTTTGAACCAATGACCTGAACCTAGTCTCGCTTTCGACCAGTTTTTCATATGCAGCAGAATCTTTTATGGCGTAGGAAAGGTTACTGATAAGACTATGTATCACTTGTAAATCCATCTCCTGCCATTTCTTTTCTTGTCGGTGGTCCTCAATACCGAAAACCCCGATTAGCTCCTCTTCCAAGAACACCGGATATAGCAGTAGCGATTGGACCTTATTCGTTTCCAGTACCGATTTTGCTTCAGGTTCTGTGATTTCAGAAATAGTGGCGACGAATTTTTTCCCTTTTGCCAGGTAATCGCTATAAAAACAAGAATTCCTGATTTGGGATCGTGACAGTCCTATTGGAAGCCTGCTATTGGTTTTGTTGTCCCTTGTCCATTTTATGCACTGGCCATTGTTTGGTTCGGACCCTTTCTGGGGTAAAAAGTACGCTCTGTCAACCTTCAAAAGGTCACCGATGATGCCAAGGCACTTTTTGAGCGCATTGGGCCAGTCCTTTGTCTTGAGAAGGATTTCCTGAAATTCTCCAATTGCCGCTAGGTAGGTTTTTTGGGTTTCGATGCGTTGTTGTTGATTAAAACTGGCTGTTAGATCTATGGCGGACACAATCTCCGCTTCACTGCCCCGATATACAATGCGATTGCTTTTGATCTTCACCCGGATGATGCTTCCATCCTTTTTCCTATGCCTAAACCACCTTTCATTATTGGGTTTGATGCCCTTTCTTACCTGTTGGACGGCCTTTTCAAGAAGAGCAATGTCTTCCTTGGGACGAATCTCCTTTATGGTCATGCTCAGAAATTCCTCCTCGGAGAAGCCATAATGGAGGATTGCTTCTTTATTGACAGCTAAAAACTCCAGGGTATCGAGGTCATAAATCCACATGGGAAATGGGGATTGCTCAAAGACATGCTGGTCCAGATTCCGTGGTGTTTGTGATGGGTTTACCATGGTTTTAGGTTGTTGTTTTGGGACTATTTCTCTTGGTAGTTAACTGTCATTGTTTTCTAATATAATGTAATTTATACCAAAGAACATAATGATATCAAATGTGTCTGTCGGTTTTTATAAGCCCAATACTTTTTTTACGCATGGTGGAAGGGCGATTGGAAAATTGGTAAATCAATCATTATTTATACTAAACCCGAAATATGCATTAGTCTATCTACGCCACTGCGCACAAGTATTTCGGTCTGATCCGTCCGGCGGACAAAATCAATCGCTTCGCTTTAATTTTCGGTTCTATCTGGCTGTATAGAGCTGTCTTTATGATTTACTTCCCCCGATACAGAAAGTATAACTTACTGACAAACAATTCGTCAATTATACTACGGTACAAATAACGGTATAGAATCAAGGATCATGATAAACCTCAATATTTCAGGTTCCTGTTCAGTACACTAATCACCAATTTCTTCACCGTTTCCATTTCTTCAGGTCTACTTGAAGCGATAAATAAGGTCAAGCTGGCAAGTGCATCATTGCTGATTATTGGTTTCCTATTTTGGGTGTGGAGTAGGTCATTCGACTGTAAAAAGAGGAGAAAGCAGGCTGCAGCAATTCGTTTATTACCATCTACAAAACCATGATTCTTCACGATCAAATATAGAAGCGTAGCTGCTTTTTCTTCTAGGGTAGGATAGAAGTCCTCTTCCCCGAAGCCTTTGCTGATCTGTGCTATTGCGCTTTCAAAGCTTCCGTCTTTTTCTTTTCCAAATACACCAGATTCAAAATCTGATCTCATCGATTTTATTATCTCCTGATATTGAGATAATTCAGGATAAGTTGCTTTTCTCTTGCTTAAACCTTTTTTATCTAAATTTTCGTGATCGTAATCATCAAGCAATTCTAGTCCTTTTGCGAATTGATTCAGCCAATCTAAATCAAAGTGTTGGACTTCTTCCTTTTGCTGAATTGCTCTGCTTAAAATCCGTATTCCATCTTTAAGGGTTTGGACTTCTTGTTGTTTTTGAGCGAGTCTGTTTTCATTTATAGCGTAACCTTGGATAAGATAGTCTTTTAAGCGTTTGGTAGCCCAGATCCTAAATTGAGTACCCTGTTTTGAGTTCACTTTATAGCCAACAGATAAAATGAGATCTAGATTGTAAAACTCAACTTCCCTTTCGACTTTTCTTTTACCCTCCATTTGAACTGTTGCATTTTTTGCAACAGTTGACTGTCTATCTAATTCACCTTCCTTATAGATATTTCTAATGTGCCTAGAAATAACGGACTTGTCACGATGAAACAAGTCTGAAATTTGCTGTAAAGATAGCCAAAAGGTATCTCCCTCAAATTTCACCTCAATTTGGGTCTGCCCGTCGGTTCCCTGATATATTTCAATTTGGTTTTCCATTTCTACCACAATTGTCTCCATGGGAGTAATTTACTCAAATTTTAAAAAAGGTTTAAGATCAAATTTTTTAAACTGAAACGAGTTGCGAGTTTTAGTAAAACCCTTGGTTATTCCATCGAAATCATCAGGGCCGCAAGTAAGAATTTGTTATACAAATACACAACTTGCAAAGACCACTCCAATGCTGACTTCCGAGCTTCCTTGCTTCCTGCAAAAGGATCGTTTCAATATGTGTTTCAGTTAATGTATTTACCTATTGGTATATTTCAATATTTGATTACCAAAAAGGCAAGGCAATTGAAATAGAAAGGGTAGTCCAGCTTGGAAACATGGACGATTGGCTGACTATTTTCAACCTTTATGGATATGATGGTGTGAGGGAAGAAATTAAGGAAATCCCCTACCTCAATCCTAAAGACATGAATTTTGTACACATTATTTTTGATCTCCCATTGAATGAACTGAAATGTTTTAAAAATAGCCTATCAGGAGAGCGCCACTGGTCTAACTAATGAAATCCTTTTATCCCAGACTATTTACTTCCCGATACAAAACTTACTGAAAATATTCGCCAACAGATCATCGGTAGTAATTTCCCCGGTGATTTCTCCTAAAAAGTGCAAGGACCTGCGAATGTCCATGGCCAAGAAGTCATTGGTGATTTCAGCATCAATTCCGTTAAGCACATCCAATAAAGACTCCCGGGTTTTTACTAGGGAATCATAGTGGCGAATATTGGTCACCACTGTATTTCCTGTCTTGAATTTATCCAAATTGACCAAATCGAGAATATTGGTCCTTAGCGCCTCCAGGTTTTCCTTTTGACCAGCTGAAATGAAAATGGTATCCGGATGCTTATCTTTTAATTCGGTGATAAAGCCCTCAGTCGCTTTGTCGATTTTATTGGCCACCTTTACAAAAGGAACTCCCAGGTTTTCCAACTTATTGATGTCCCTATTGATCTCCACCATATCCGTATCACTAAGGTCAAATAGATAAAGGATCAATGAAGCTGTTTTCATCTTTTCCTGTGTCCTGGATACGCCCATGGCTTCTATCGTATCGGTCGTCTCTCGTAGTCCTGCCGTATCGATAAACCTAAAAATAACCCCTCCAATATTAATTTCATCTTCTATAAAATCCCGTGTCGTACCAGCTATTTCTGAAACAATGGCCTTTTCTTCGTTGAGTAGGGCATTTAGTAAGGTAGACTTCCCTGCATTGGGTTTTCCGGCGATAACAGTAGGCACGCCATTTTTGATCACGTTACCCAGGTCAAAACTGCTAATCAGCTGCTCCACTACTCTCAATAGCTTTTCTACCAATTGCTGTAGGTCGTCACGACTGGCAAACTCCACGTCTTCCTCCACAAAATCCAGCTCTAATTCGATCATGGAAGCAAAATGGATCAGTTGATCCCTTAGTTGTTTGATCTCTCCACTAAAGCCTCCTCGCATCTGATGTAGTGCTGCTTGGTGGGAGGCTTCACTGTCCGAATGGATCAGGTCAGCCACTGCTTCAGCTTGAGCCAAGTCAAATTGTCCATTCAAAAATGCGCGTTGCGTAAATTCACCGGGCTTGGCAGGCCGGGCACCTTTTCTTATCAGCAGCTTGATGACCTGGTTAATGATATAAGAAGAGCCATGCGTGGAGATCTCCACGACATTTTCTTTGGTAAATGATTTGGGTGCCACAAATAATGAAACCAGTACTTCATCGACTATTCTTTCCCCATCTCTGATGGTACCAAAATGGATAGTGTGGCTTTGTTGCTCCTCTAAGTTCTTACCACCAAACACTTCATTGGTAAGCTTGATGGCATCTTTGCCGGACAGACGTATAACGGCTATGGCACCCACTCCCTGTGGTGTGGCCAAAGCAATGATGGTATCTGCTTTTTCGCTGATGGAGAAACTCATTGACCTAGTTTATAAATGGAGCCCCAAAGATACAAGACATTAGGGGAAATGCCGAATGGAAGCTTTACCTTAATTAGGAAACGGGATCTGAAAATACCCTGATCTATGCTTACGAAGGACTACTCCTCGCCAGTAAACCGCTGAAGTGTGGCTTTTAGGTCACTGATAAAGGCGTCTGGCTTCCTGTATCCCGGAAGTTGGGTGATATTTTCCATTGTAGCATCTATGATGACAAAGTTTGGGTAGGAAGTTACGCGCATGGCCCTTGCCATACTGGCTTCGGTATATTCTTCCCCTTTAAAGTCAAACGTCTCCTTGGAATTTTCTGCATCTAGCTTCACCGCATAAAAATTTTCATTCAAATAGCTGATTACTCGATCATCGGTGAAAGTTTCTTTATCCATTTTTTTGCACCATCCGCACCAGTCGGTATATACATCCACGATCAGCATTTTTGGGTTTTCCTCACTTAGGGCTGTCGCTTCTTCAAAACTATACCATTTAATCGCTGACTTTTCCTGTGCATAACTCCAGCTTCCTATAAGTAGGAGAGCCATAAGCATGATTGATTTCTTCATTATATGTGTCTTTGCTTGTCTGAAACTAAGTTTAATTGTCATAACTTTTTAGTACGAAATTATCCCTTTAAGGTTATTGTGCCTGTTTCCACTTCCTGTGGTATTATAAAAAAAGAAAAGTCTTCGCTGTCTATCTAATGGTTCTTCCTAATGAAGTAAGCAGAATTTGGAAATTGGGCTCCAAGGATAGGGGCACTAACCCATAAACAGGCATTGTGCATTAAGAAATTAAAACCATAACGCTTTCGATGACCGACCTCTAACTAGAAAACCTACTTAACTAAACAGAATTGAACCTACCTAGGTCATAGAAATTAACTCTTGTCCGAATAGGCTCCTGAAGAATAGGTAAGCTCGTAACTGTGGGTATAAATTTCAAATATTACTCCAAAAGGATCTTCTACATAAACCATTCTATATGGCTTATCATCAGGGTAATATGACCGTATGGGCATTCTTTGTTTACCTCCGGCAGCCACAATTTTTTCTGTGAGCCCTTCTATGTCTGGATCTTGAATACAAAAGTGGAACAAACCGGGTTTAAAAGGGTCAAACGTCACCTTGTGCTGGGCCGTAGATGGGAAAGAAAACAACTCAATGCCTATTCCATCAGAAGTCGATAAATGGGCAATTTCAAAACTCGACCAATCTGGACCAAAAACATCAAGACACATTTGTCCAATTGCCGTTTCAGGTTCGTTTTTTACTACTGACGGTGGCATAATAACATACCATCCCATTACTTCTTCATAGAATTTTACAGCTTTCTGTAGATCAGGAACTGTAATTCCGATGTGAGAGAATGCTTTTGGATACTTCATGTTTTTCGTTGGTTAGATGTGAAGATGAAATGAGTAATTGTATCACGGGTAGTCATTTTCCATTCTACTTAAGACAGCCCTTTTCTGAAAAAGAGTTTAACATCTTCCAGCGAAAGGTAAAGACACGGAACGATTACCAGGATTATGGAAGTGGCAAACACGATACCGAAGCCGAGTGAAATGGCCATAGGAATCAAATAAAATGCTTGGCTGGAGGTTTCAAGAATGATAGGGGTGAGGCCGCCAAATGTGGTCAATGTGGTCAAGACGATAGGTCTAAACCGCCGGAGCCCCGCTTCATGGATAGCATCAAAAGCTGACATTTCTTTTCGTCTCTTATTGGCAAAGTCCACCATGATCAGAGAATCGTTTACTACTACACCAGCCAAGGCTATCATTCCCATCAAGCTTACCAGCGAAAGATCGTAGCCAAGTAATATGTGACCAATTACTGCCCCCACTACTCCAAACGGAATGGCCGCCATGACAATGAATGGCTGGGTGTAATTACCGAAAGCTAGTGCCAAAAGTGCGTAAATAAGTAGCAGGGCCATGGTAAAGGTTCCCCACAGGGAATCAGTGGATTCGCGCATGTCAGCCTGACTTCCTTCAAATGTCCAGGTGAGTCCAGGAAAATCTGCACGTAGTTGGGGAAGGACGCTTTCATTAATGGAGGCCAATACACGACTGACTGCATTGGAGGGTTCTACATCCATGCCTACATTGACCACACGACGACCATCTCGGCGATTGATGGAGGTAAATGCTTCTTGCTGAACCACCTCTACCACATCCATTAGGGGAACTTCTACGCCCTCTTCTGTTCTGATGATAAAGTCTTCTAGGTTTCTGATATCCTTACGTTCCTCCAAGGGCAGTTTTACTCGTATTTCCACTTCGTTATTTCCTCTTAGTTGCCGCATGGCCAAGGCGCCAAAAAATGCATTTCGAACCTGTCGCCCTACTTCAGAGGAGGTAAGCCCTAGGTTTCGGCCTTGGGGCAATAGTTTGAAGTCATATTGGATCTTTCCTTTGTTATAGTTATCACTTACGTCTCGGGTGTTTTCGAAGGTATTCATCTTTTCCACAAAAGCCTTGCTTGCTTTTTCCAGCACGTTGATGTCAGTATGGCTCAGGTCTACACTGATCGCTTGACGTGCTCCCCCCGGTCCGCGCTCTGCTTCAAAAGTGATCTGGTCCACACCACGGATGTCGCCGATATTGTCCCGCCAGAGGGCGATGATCTCCCGAGCGGTGATGTCTCGCTGGTCTGGTGGAAGCATGACGATTTCCACATCGATGAAGTTTTGGCCCCTGACATTGGTCTTTACTCCTTCGGCCACTTCGTACAGGTTATGCTCTTCAAACATCTTTCTGGTAGCCGTGGTTACTTCCTCTGCCACGGCAGCTGCTTGATCTGGGGTGGTGCCCACTGGAAGCCTTATTCCAGCTTCTATTTCATCTGCTGCTACTTCAGGCATCAAGATAATCCCCATATGATCGCTGAGTCCGTAGCCACCTACTACCACCAATAAGCCTACGGCAATGCTTAATGTGATGTATTTAAACTCCAGGCATTTATCCAAGAATGGATGGTAATATGTCTCGATTAACCAGTCAAATCCTTTGGCGAATTTGCCTTGGTAATTTTCCAATTTTAGAATAAGGCCTTTTTTCTTTCGCCGTTTGATATGTCCCAAATGGGAGGGAAGGATAAAAAGCGCTTCAATGAGGGATACACTGAGGATGACAATCACCACTGCTGGCAATGGCCACCAAAATTTGCCTGTTTCCCCTGGAATATACAACAGCGGGAAAAAGGCAATGATTGTCGTAAGTATGCTGAACAAAACGGGCTGGGCCACGTCTTTGGTGCCTTTGATAGAGGCCTCCATGATGCTGTATCCCTTTTGTCGGTATTCAAAGACATTCTCACCTACCACAATGGCATCATCCACCACAATGCCCAGCACAACAAGAAACCCAAACATCGAGATCATGTTTACACTCACTCCGATGAGCGGTAAGAAAGTAATGCCGCCGATAAAGGAAATGACCATTCCTATCATTACCCAAAATGCCAAGCGGTATTCCAAAAACAAAGCTAAAATCACTAAAACAATCACCACAGCCATTAAGCCGTTCTCTGTAAGCAGGGAAAGACGCTCCCTGTAGTCTTCGGCCCTGTTGCTATCAATCCGGTAATTTACACCTGGAGGCAATTGAAAATCTGCCAACAACTCATTTACAAGCTCTTCTATATCCAATGGAGACTGGTCTCCTACACGGAATATTTCCATGCTGACGGCTGGAGTCTGGTTAAATTGACCATGAAATCCCGTTTCTTCAAAACCATCAGTAATCGTGGCTATATCCCGGAGCTTCACCTGTGCACCCGAAGGTGAGGAAGCTATATTGATTTCACCAAATTCCTTGGCCCACTGTTTTCTTTCCTTCATTCGGAGGAGGATTTCCCCGGAGTTGGTTTCGATAGCGCCGGCAGGCACATCTCTACTGGACTGGTCTACTAGATTGGCTACTTGGCCTAGGGTAAGCTGATATTTTCTCAGATTGTGGCGGGGAATTTCTATCCTCGTCTCATAGTCTGGGACATTATCCAGGCTGACTTGGGTGATCTCTGGCTGGCTTAGAAGTTGGTTTCTTAACCGTTCACCTAGTTTGCGGAGTGTCCAGATATCCACATTTCCATAAAGAGAAATCTGCATGACGTCCCGCTGCCGGTCTTGGAGGACCACTTCTGGCTCTTCAATGTCATCCGGAAAAGTACGGATGCGGTTTACCGCTTGGTCGATGTCCTGAAAGGCTTTCATACGATTGGTGCCCGCCACCAGCTCGATGCTGATCTGGGCCGACCCTTCATTGGCCGTGGAGGTGATCTCCTTGATTCCTTGTATGCCCCGGATGGCTTCTTCCACTGGCATTAATATACCCTGTTCTACTTCTTCGGGTGCCGCACCAGGATACACTACGGAGACATTCACAAAATCTAGCTGGAACTGGGGGAACACTTCTTTTTGGATACTGAACATGGTGTAGATCCCTCCACCTACCAATAGCAACATCAGGATGTTGGAAGCAAGGGAATGGGTGGCCATATAGGCAATGATCCCTTTTTGTTCGGTATCTTTCGTGTGTTTGTTCAAGGTGCTTTCGTATTGGTGGTTGTGTCCTGTTCTACCCTTAGCGGTACGCCGTCGGTTACCGTGCTGATATTGGTCGTTACCACTTTTTCTCCATCTTTTAGCCCTTGGGAAATATAGGCATAATGGGCGTCCATCAGCTTGATTTGGACATGACGGATGGAGAGCTTTTCATTTTCCATGACCCAAACGGTTTCATTGCTCCTGAGGTAATCCCTGTTTAGCCTTACCACTCCCTCTATGGGCTTGCCATTGATATCGACTTCTACAAATTCATCTATTAGTAGTTGTGGCTTATAGTTGCTTGATTTATAACCCAATGGATCCGGCACCCTTAAGATGATTCTAGCCAAACGTGTCTGGGGATCTAGTGCTCCTATTTGCCTGTACAAGTATCCGATACGGTATTCTTCAGGCTCCCAGGAACTGGTGTTTCTGATTTTTACCGTATCACCTATTTCTTCCGAACCGGTGGGGAAATTGAGCCATTTAAGGTCCCTTACTGGGAGAGTGATCTGCACCCAGTAGGCTTCAGTCCCCACCAATCTCCCCAAATCATCACCTAAGGCGATCTGGGATCCTAGCGTAACGTTTTGTGTAATGACCTGGGCATCAAATGGAGCTTTGATCACTGTCCGCTGTAGATTTAGAGTAGCCTGGTCTACAGCAGCTTTGGCAGATTGGATCTGGGCTTTAATGGATGCTAGCTGTGGTTTGCGCAAGACCAGTGACTGTTCCTTGTCCGAAAGGGTGTCGCCACTGATCAGAGCGAGGTCTTGCTCGGCAATGTTTTGCCTTCCCATTTCGATCTGCAAATTGGTCTCGGCCTGTGCCAATTCACTTTTCCTTAGGGCAAGCTGGTTATGGTAGTCGGCTGGATTGATTTTTAGCAAAACTTCACCTTTTCTTACCAGACCTCCAGGAATAAATTCATTCATCCGCTCGATTACCTCACCGCTTACTTGTGCACTCAAACTGATATTATCTACGGCCTGTACCGTTCCGGTAGTGATGAATTCTGGCACAAAAGTACCACTGCTGACTTCTTCTACACTGACCAGCATGGCCGTGATTTTTGTCGCTCCTTCGCTTTTGGCTGTCGGTTCGGTAAAAAATATCAGAAAAACCACTAATGCCGAAGATGCCAATATTCCAGCGGAAATGAATATCGTCTTTTTATTGTTCATTTATGTTCTGGTTAGCTGCTTGGGTTTCATTTTCAAATTCCAGGTCAAAATTTCCTGCCAATGCCCTGTATAGTGCAATTCTGGACTCAAACAATTGCTGCTTCAGCTGGATTTTTTCCCGCTCCAGTTGTTGCTGTTCATCTAGGGCTACCAATATATCCAGGTATTCGATGAAGCCATTAATGTATTCATTTTGCAATTGCCGCTGGACCTTTTTGGCCATGGTGATTCGTTTATCGATTACTTTTAATCTTTCAGCCTGCTTTTTCTCCCGTATCAATGCATTTTCTACTTCTTGGAAAGCCATCAATATGGACTGTCCATAATTATACAGTTGCTGGTTTTTTACGGCTTCAGCCCGGTCCACTTCGGCACGCAGCCTTCCCCAGTAGAGAAGTGGTGCCACCAAATTGGCTCCCAAGGTATAGGCCCAATCATTAAAAAGCTCCGGGTAGGTGTTTGAACGTGTCTGGCCAGATAGGTTAAAGGACAATCGCGGAAACTTATTTCTCACGGCCACCGCCATGTCCCTGTCTGCTGCCAAGAGGTTATTGTAAGCCCGCTGGATATCAGGTCTTCTCCTTACCAAATCCAAGGGAAGACCTGTTTGTGGATGTGGCGGGAGTTCAGGAAGGCTGTCTTTGGCAGTAATATGGAAGTTTTGGGGTGGTACTCCTGTAAGCACTGCCAGCTGGTTCTTTAGCACGGCAAGGTCTGTTTCATAAATGAGCTTTTGGTTCTTGGCCTCTTCCACCAGCTGCTGTTGCCGAAGGATGTCCACTCCTTTAATTTGCCCTGCACCAAAACGTACCTTTATTAATTGGATGATTTTTTCATTGATGGCAATTTGCTCTTGGGCAAGGTTCAGCTGCTTCTTGGCTGTGATCAGCTGAAACCATGTTGTTGTGATTTGGGAAGAAAGTGTCATGGCAGCTGCCTGGTAATCATAATAGGAAGCCTGCAACCTAAAATCCTCCGCCTGCAGACCAGCCTTTATCCTTCCCCATAGATCGATTTCATAATTGGCAGATACACCTATTTGGGTATTCTCTCCTCCTGCAAAGTCAGGCTGAGGCCGGCTAATAGCCGTTTGGGCACTGCCCTCTATGTCAGGAAGGAGGAAGGTAGATTGCATTTTCCTGACCGATGTGGCCTCTTGAAGCTGATACCATATATTGATCAAGTTCATATTATGAGAAAAAGAACTGTCCATCAGCCTGTTTAGCTCCGGGTCATCAAAAGACTCCCACCAATGAAGGGCCAAGCTGTCCTGACCTGACGGCGAAAACCCCTTAGGATCGTCAATAGGTGGTTCGTATGTGTTTATTTTGGGGGTACAATGGGTGAAAAATAAGCTGACGCCCAGCAGCAGGAACAAGCTGCATACGAATGGGATAGAAAATTTTTGGTCATTGCTATACAATTGCTGCATCCTGTTTTATGTGCCAAAATATTAAAATAGGGCTTTTTAACCAGTTGAACAAATGTGAGATAGGGTAATCCAATACCCTATGGATTTATACACATAAAGAAGAATTCGTTTTTTTTTAAAAATAAACATCTTTTTGTCAGCGTATCCCTACCGTTACATAGGTAGGATACGTCAATTTATTTCATCATCTTACCAAATGACCTTCACCTCAGCGACCACGGGGAGGTGATCGGAGAGAAGGGAAGTTTGGGTGGGAGCAGAAAGTAACTTCCAGCTGGTTTTGGGGTAACCAAAGATATAGTCGATCTTGTATTTGGCTTCCTTGGCCGGGGAGGTCGGTTCCTGATTGTCCAGCAGTGACCATGAGGACATACCCTCGCTGATTTCGATGGAGGCAGGACGGGCATTAAAATCACCACCAATAAGTACGGGAATGGACTTGCTCAGGAGAATTTCATTGATCAGGTTCACTTGGAGTTGGCGTTCTTCAGTGTTGGTGTAGTCCAAGTGCGTGCTGGCAAAGGCAATGGTCTTATCGTTGGCCAATTCAATATTGGCCACAAGAAGGGCACGTTGCTCCTTGCCATTATCAGTAAAGGGCAAAAGGATTCTTTCCGTTGCTGACATGGGATACTTGGACAATATGCCAATACCATAATATCCACCCGCATAATCGATGGTCTTCCCAAAGGCCGCAAACATTCCGGTCATATGGGCCAATTCTCCTATAAAGTCCTTGCCGTTTTGTTGTGGTGCCCTTTCACGAAATGTCTTGATGTCCACCTCCTGTAAGGCGACCAAATCGGCATCTTGGGCTTTGATATATTCGGCAAACTCCTCCATGGAAGCACGCTCTCCAAAACGGAGGTTATAGCTGATGATTTTTAGGGTATCTGACAGCTGTTGGGCTGGAAGCTGAAAAGATAATATCAGCAAAAATAAAGTGGCATAAAGGCATTTCATAATGTACATTTTTAGGATAAAAGAGGCTGTCCCATTCCTCTTGGTGAGGTTTTTCTTATGATGAGACAGCCCCTTAGGTTATGGTTTTGACTTTAGTTCAAATGTAGTGATAATAGGCAAGTGATCCGAAGCCTCTGTGTGGAGCACTTCATGTGACTTAATGCCCAATTCCGTCCGTGGCCTATAAAGGATATAGTCCAATGTACGATTTGGCTCACGGGAGGGAATGGTAAAACACTGGGGTGCATTACCGGGACAAGCGCTATTAAAGCCCCTTTCGAAGAAGGAAGTAATCGTTGGCCCGTCCGGAGTGGCATTAAAATCTCCCCCAAAGATCACCGGATAAGGAGCGGCGGAAAGCACACTGTCAATCGCCGGAACTTGCAGTTCCCTATTTTCCAATGTCAGCTCCATGTGTGTATTGGCTATGGTAAGGTGTTGCTGCTCTACCTTAGTGACCGCTGTCATCAGGATGCGGTAGCTGACGTATCTTCCTTCCAGTTCTACACGGGGCAAGTGATGGATCTCCTGATCAGTCATGGGATAACGGGACAATATACCCAGCCCCGTTTCCCCACCTTGATAAGAAATGGCTTCACCATAGAAATGATAATTTAGCCCGGTTTTTTGGGATAATAGCTCCAGTTGGTTGACCTTTCCGCTACGGGTAGTGTTCCGGTCGATTTCCTGCATAAACACAATATCCGCATCAGTGTGCCTGATGATCCGTGCAATAGAATCCAGGTCAGGCGTGCTGCTCTTATACGGAGCACAGTATTTTACATTATAGCTCATCACTTTTAAGGTGCTATTTCCCTGTTGGGCAGTATTTATTGACGAGCGTTCAAGTGGGAGCAATGTCCAGCACAACCAAAGTAAGGTCGTGACAAATAGTGAATTCATATGGGAATGTTTGCATGTTTATGAATAAGGGCAGGATGGTTATTCCGAGTTTCACATTTCCTGCCCTTTGGTAACTTATTCCCAACCGGGGTTTTGTCCTAAGTCGGGATTTTTGATCCTTTCGGCATAGGGAACCGGCCACAAATAATGTTTGGTAGGGTCAAAATTATCCAAGCCCCCTTCTGCCACGGATTTTTCATAGATAATATCCCCAAATTCATCCGTGCCATTATCAGGATAGGGATTAGCGCCCAAATCATTCATACACACTTCCAGACTGGGGCCTACCATGGCTTTGCCTAGGTGAACTTCCCCTTCCTTCCACCTCAGTACATCAAAATACCGCATGCCATCCATGGACAATTCTACACGCCGCTCCCGGTGAAGCTCTGTTTCCAGGTCCAGTCCCCAAGCATCCAGTTCTTCGAGAATCATGGGATGCATGCCTACACGTTCCCTGAGTTGGTTGACGGTCATGTCTATTTGTGCCTGGGTGAGGGTTTCCCCTTGGATGTTAAATAGGGCCTCTGCATAGATCAAAAGGATTTCTGGATACCGGATGACGTTGATGTTGTTATGGTCACGGTTATACAGCCCGGCCAGTTCGATTGAATTGTATTTTTTAAGATAAAAACCTGTCAACCCGTTGGCACCAAGTCGGTTATTGTTTTGCAGTACGGCAAACCGTGGAAGCTGGTAGATATCATTGTCCGTGTCCGTATCAGCATCTCCATCATCACCACCAGGCCATTCGTCCCCTGGACTGTAAACGGTCATTTGGAGGCGTGGATCCCTGTTTTCGAAGTAATCTGTGTAGTGTTCTTCAGGATAATTGTACAGATCGGAAGTGGTTACTGTTTGGCCGTAATACTCCAGTCCTGCCTTGGCTGGTTTGCCATCAGTACATAAGAAAGCATCCACCAACCTTTTGGAAGCATTAAGGCGAATATAATCCACTGGTGTACACGTATAATTACTCAGGTTATTGGTGCGCAGGTTATCCACAAAGAGGCTGTAGATAATGGCTTCCCTATTAGCGGGGTTGGTCTCAGCATTGCCCGCTAGTTTGTACATATCACGATAGCTGGAATATAATTCATAAGGGCTGTTATCCATGATTTCCTTAGCCGTGTTGGCAGCCACTTCCCACATCTCATTTTGGAGGGCTACACGTGCTTTAAGTGCCAGTGCTCCCCAGCGATTGATCCTGCCCACATTATTTCCTGAAGGAATGTCATTTCCCAGTTTACTGGCTGCCCAGTCCAGGTCATCCATGATAAACTGTACCACTTCTTCCTTTGGCGTTCTCGGCATATAGGCCTCGGAAGCGTTGATGACTTTATCCACCAAAGGGACATCACCCCAATAACTCGTCAGCCAAAAGTACTGCAGTGCACGGATGACCTTAACTTCTGCGGCATAGATATCTTTGGTATCCTGATCGACATTTGCCTTGTCATAGTGGTCCAGGAAGTTGTTACAGGTAAAAATAGGAGCATAAAGCCAAGACCAAAAGCTTGTAAAAGGGAATCCATCCAAGGCGGTGTGCCTTCCCCCGGGGATTTTGGCCAGTCCGCTGTTAAGGTTTCCCCACACTACATCGCCACCAAAGACACTTGGGTATATCAGTAATTCATAGTCCAAGCCCTCATAACAGGGATACAGCGCTGCTCGCAACTGGCTTTCTGTTTCCCAATACGTCTCATGGGTAACACTGTCCAGTGGATATTTATCCAGAAATTCATCATCACAGGCGCTGAAAAGAAGCAGTGCCAAGATCAAGGAATATTTTATATAGTTCATGTCAGGTCGAATTAAATGTTGTAGTTGCATATCAGGTTAAAATCCAAGTTGTAAGCCCAAGGCCATGGTTCTTACCTGTGGGTAAGCATCGCCGGAAGTTTCCCGGACCTCTGGGTCAAAACCGCCAAAATAATCCGTTATGGTGAAGAGATTTTCACCCGTAAAATAAATCCTGCATCGGGAAAGTTTGATGCGCTCGATTAGCTGCTGGGGTAGGGAATACCCCACTTGGAGGTTCTTTAGCCTTAAGTAAGATGCATCTTCCAACCAGTAATTTGAGAACAGAATATTGTGCTCTGGCTGGTAATACATGCGAGGATAGGAAGCGTCCGTGTTTTCGGGTGTCCACCGATCCATATGGACTTTTTTTGGCACTGAATAGTCGTTGATGAAGGCATGACGGGCTTCGTCTCGCAAGTAGCCATTTACCTTGCCCACTCCTTGGAGGTAAAAGGAAAAGTCAAATCCCTTCCAACTGGCAAAACCTCTGATTCCATAGCTATAGCGGGGGTAGGGATCACCAAAAACCACCTTGTCATATTCATCAATAAGTCCATCGGGCTGTCCTTCTTCGCCACTGATGTCCCTGTAGACCACATCGCCTGGCTGGATGATATCTGCATAGCTGCTGATCACAGGGAATGATGGATTGATATACCGGCCAGTGGATTCGTCAAAAGATCCGAAGTCTTCGATCTGGGCGAGCCCATCGGTGAGGTAACCATAATAGGCATTGACAGGATCGCCTACTCTTCTGATATTGTTCCCTAAAGAGGCGGCACTGGAGCCCATGTCGGTGATTTCATTTTTGGCATCTGCTATGTTGGCATTGATGCCATAGCGGAATTCACCCACCTGATCATTCCACCCCAGGGCGACTTCCCATCCTTTGTTTTCGATGGCACCGATGTTTTCCAGTGGAAGATTACTGGATGAGGTAATGCCTATTAGTGAAGGATAGATGGGTTTCAATAGGGCATTGATATTCTTTTTCTTGAACCAGTCCACAGACAAGGTCATCCGATCCTTTAGCATGCTGAAATCCGCTCCGATGTTTACCATTTGGATGGTTTCCCATTGGATGTTTTCATTGGCGAGGGAGTATTGTCTAAACCCGACATTCTCCATAGCCCCGATGGGATATGCTTTGGTCTCACGCTCTATTTCTGTGAGGTACGGGTAGTAATTGCCGCTGATGTTTTGGTTTCCCAGTTCACCCCAAGAGGCCCGGATCTTACCCACGGTGAGGAAAGGCTTTGCAAAATCCATGAAGGTCTCTTCTGTGAATTTCCACCCTGCCGAGAAGGAAGGAAATACCCCCAGCGGTTGTCTCTGGAAAACCTTGAAGTACCGTCTACCCTTAAGTTGGCCTCGAAAAGGTACTTTTGGTCAAAGTCATAGTTTAACCTGCCGAAATAGGAGCGAAGTGCCCATTCTTCTGAAGTACCACCATTAATGATATCTTCGGTACCCGCGTCTACTTCAGTGATGCCATCGAGCAGAATATTTTTTCTCGAAGCATACAGCCGGGGCATGCTGGACCATTCCTGTGAATAGCCTGCCAAGAATTTTAATCCATGCCTCCCGATTACTTTGTCATAATTAAAGGTGGAAAGCAGCGTTTGTGTCAGGATGGTATTGTGGCTATTGGCGATGCTGTTTCGGATGTTTTCATTAGCAGCATGGGGAGTCCCGTCTGCTAAGAACCTCGGCATGGTCGGTGTCCAATCCTTGATATCCCTGTTATAGTAGTTGTAGGCATATTGGGCATTGATGTACATGCCATCGATCAGGTCAAGGGTGGCCTTAAAGTTCCCGTTTAGGGTTCGGGATTTGCTCTTGGTATAGCCTGATTCATGGGCCGTTCTGACGGGATTGGTCACAGATCCATAGGACCAATACGGGGAATCTTCCCAGCCTCCATCGGCGGAAGGCTGCTGCCACATGACTGGGAGCAATGGACTGATCCGCTGTGCCAACCTAAATACGCCTGAGGTACCTGCCCCACCAGCATCACGCTTGTAAAAATCCACATAACTGATATTGGCATCCAGTTTCAAGCGGTCCGCCACTTTTGTGTCCAGTCGTAGCCTGACGTTGTTACGGGAAGAGAAGTATGGATCGCCCACTACCAACCCTGTTTGTTCCAAATAGCCATAAGACAGGTAATAGGAAGAATTATCGGTTTGGCCTTGGATGTTAAGGTTATGGTTTTGTTGCGATGAATGTGACTTATAGGTCTCGGATACCCAATCCGTATTGGAGTAATCATTGGGGAAGTTTCCCGAATCATACATTTCAAAAGCCTCGTCAGAATAAGGGATGGCCACGCCTCTCGCCCGTCGGGCTTCATTTTCCAAGGTCATATATTCCCTTCCATTGACCAGCTCTGGCGTAGAGATGGGTGTCTGGATACCAAAGTAATTGCTGTAATTAAGGGAAACTTTTTCCTCCCCGCTGCCTTTTTTGGTGGTGACCAAGATCACCCCGTTGGCAGCCCGTGCGCCATAGATAGCGGAGGAAGCGGCATCTTTCAGTACCGTCACGCTTTCGATGTCGTCCGGATTGAGGAGATTGATGTCCCCGCCTGCTACTCCGTCGATTAGGATCAAGGGCGAGGTTTGGCTATTGATGGTATTTACTCCCCGGATCACCATATTGGTGGCTGGGGCACCCGGCTGACCTGATGGAGAGGTAACCGTCAGGCCCGGAATGAGCCCTTGTAGTCCGCCGGCAACTGATGAGATGACTCTTCCTTCCAGAACATCGCCCTTTACTTCTGCGACTGCTCCGGTGATATTGGACCGCTTCTGGCTGCCATATCCGACGACGATCACTTCATCCAGTCCCGTGACATCTTCTTCTAAGGTGATTGTGAGCGTTGTCCTGCCATTCAGGGATAATTCTTGGGCAATAAAACCTAGGTAGGAAACTTTCAGGACAGCCTCTCCGTCCGAAACCTCCAAGGTGAAATCCCCGTCGATATCAGCCACCGTCCCATTATTGGTTCCTTTCTCCAAAACCGAAGCACCGGGCAGGGGAGCCCCATCCTTATCTGTGACGGTTCCTTTTATGGTTAACGCTTGCTCGGCAAGGACCTGATCCTGTTGGTCAACAGCTTTCTTTTTTAGGACAATTTGCGTGTCCATGATGATTTGGTAGTCGATTTCCCGCTGGTTGAAGAGCTCGTTAAGCACTTCCACCAATGGTTTATCCTGAACATTTAAAGTAATGGTTTCTGCAGCATTGAATTCGTTATTGTTATAGATAAATTTAAAAGAAGTCTGGGATTCTATTTGATAGAGGACTTCCTCAAGTGGTTCATTTTCGATATGCAGGGTTACCTTCTCCACTTGCCCAAAAGCAGAATATGCTTGGATGGGGCTTAAGGTAAATAAAAAGAGGAGCATCATCAGGAATGGGGGAGACTGGACAGCCCGCCTAAACCTTAAAATGGGATTGCCTTTCGGCTTATTTAGATTTTTCATACTTTTGAAGTGCATTTGGTGGTTAAATTGATTTTGATCACAAAATTCTCTATCGGAAAATGTTCGCGCATTTTCCGATTTTTTTCCCGTCTTTCGGGAGACTCTTTGTGAAAGCATTTGGAGTTTGGTTTTTAATTTTGATTCATAGGCAGTTTTTTAGTGGTGGATAGTGATTTTATTTCCTTCTATTTGGTAGTGAAGCCCGTAGGCCCTTTTAAATGTTTCCATGACTTCTTCGATGCTCTCTACATCAAAGCTGGCAGTATAATACTCATTGTTGAAGGTACCGTCTAAATTGACGATATCGACATCATAGTGTCTTTCCAGTTTCTTGATGATGTTTTGGAAGGGAACGTTCTTAAAAATGATTTTACCAGATAGCCAAGCAGTGTACATGTCCAATGGCGTCTCCTTGATTTGGACTTCGTTGTCGGCTTTGTTCCAGGTGGCCAATTGACCAGGGGACAATGTACTGGAAGCTGCGGGGGCGTACGGTTTACGATCGTCATAAATGCTGACTTTCCCTTCGACCAATGCAGTCTGGACTAGTTCATCCTCAGGGTAAGAAGATACATTAAACTGGGTGCCCAATACCCGGATGTTCATTTGGTCAGCATTCACTATAAAAGGGAGGGACTTGTCTTCTCTCACGTTGAAATAGGCTTCACCGATAAGGGTGACGGACCTGGTATCCATATTGTCAAAACTCGTCGGATAAGTGAGCGAGCTTCCTGCATTTAGGGTGACATGGGTGCTATCGGGGAGGATGATTTCGAAACGCTTGGCGTAGGGCACCGTTAACGTATTGTAGCTTAGCTGATCAGTGGTGCCATCGGCATCATGGACTAGGTACGACAGCTTACTCCCAATTTGGTTTCCAATAATTTTACCCGCCTCATTTATGATGGGCAAATCACTTAACTCGTCTATGGCGACTACTTTTCCATCACCAAGTTTGAGCGTGATCATGTTTTCTGCTGGGACAGGTGATGCTTGCTCAGCAGCGAACTGGAAGGTGTAAAATAGGTAGCCAATTCCCAACACCATAATGACCGCTGCGGCATACCGCCAGGTAATGGAGCGTGAAAAAGAAGCTGGTCCAGGGTTAAGATGGTCACGGAAACTGTCCCACTTTCGATCTACGTCCACTTCATTGGATGTTTCTGAAAACTTGGAGGCAACATACTGGGCTTTCTGTTGGTGAAAATAGCTTTCGTTGGCTTCATCAGCATTGAGCCATTGAATGATCTCCTTTGTCTCTTCTTCCGAAGCTTTTCCTTCAAAATACCTTAAAAGTTTATGGTCTTCCATCGCAGTGTATTGGTCATGCAACTAATAAACGACTCAGCCCAAGAGGGTACGTAGTGGGAATTGGAAAAAACTGAAGATTTATTTTAGATTCATTGTGGTTTAAATAAGGGGGCTTCTCCTTTTTGAATATACAAAGAGCCCCTTTTATGGATCAAGCAAAAAAGCAGAGGGCATTTTACTCAATGATGACATACAGAGAGAGGTAAAGCACGAAGTAAGGTGTATTAAGTATCTAGTATTTAGTACAAAGTAGGATAGTTGACTGGCATTACGGATTCCTCGGAACTACAGCATCACCATCAAAAATTCTTTCAACTGTAATCGCATTGCTTTGAGTGCAAGGGTGATATGAGTGTCTACCGTTCTTTTTGAAATCTTCAATTCTTGGGCGATTTCCATATTTTTTTTGCCATCCATCCTGCTTTTTATAAAAACTTCACGTTGTTTGGTGGGGAGTGCTGCGATACTTTCTTGGATTTTCTGATCTAGTTCCTTCTCTAAAACATAGGAAGCCGTTTCATTTTGGATAAATCTTAGCGGATCGGCTAATTGACTGTCGTAGAGTTCCTTTGATTTCTTCTGGACGACCGATTGATGTTTTAAATAATCCAGACAGGCATTTTTGGTCATGGTAAAGAGGTAGCTGTTGTTCAGCTCGGTGATCTTTTTTCTTCTTTCCCAAAGCTTCAAAAACACATCCTGAACAATTTCCTCTGCATCTTCAGCATTGTTGGTATAGTATTTTGCCAAGTGCAGAAGTTTGTCATAATACAGCTTAAAAAGCAACTCAAAAGCCTTGCCCCCGTCTTTTTGCAAAAGGGCAATGAATTTGCTGGAATCAATATGTTGTTGTGGTTCAAACAATGATGTTAGGCGATTATTAAACCAATCTTTTGTAAATGGGTATTCTCCTGCTATGTTTTGACAACATGAGGATACAACAAAAATAGAAAAAAGTGTAGCTCATCAAAAAATACCAGCTATAAAGAAAAAATTACTTAATTGTTAATTCCTTAATTCAAGCCTTGTAATGGTAGGGGAGAGCGTAATAGAAACAGGTTAGGTTTTTTAGCAGTGGGATCAATAGGGCGCCCACCTGATTATCTCTTCTACTTGTAGCAATTTTGATGGCTGTGTAGTTTCAAAATGAATAATGCCATCATATTTTATAACCGAAAATAAAAATTAGGCCTCCTTTCGCACAGCGAAAGGAGGCCTATTGGGAGTTAATATTTCACTAAATGGTAATTGATGCCAAATGAAAATTCCTGGCCTCGCTTACCAAAATCAACTTCATAGTCATAACCATCCTCATCGGCATAGGCATTTTTCTCACCATAGAATTTCCCCGGAGAGTAATAGGCTTCGATACTAAGTCTAGGTAAAATCATATAATTGACACCTACATGGATTTCGGATGCGATATAATTTGTTTTTCTCGCGACGGATTGACCCGAATACCCCAAAGTGCTTCCTTTTTCCCTATAGAAGTTAGTGCTCAGTCCTGCAAATGGGGAAAGTTTTCCCGATAGGGTAAAGTACTTTCTAAACAGTACCCCTCCTCCGATTCGGTCAAGATCCGTGTCAGCATGCAGAATGGTTTCATTGTTTTCATTAAGGATGGTATGGTTTATTTTGGACTGGCCAATGACCATCTGTGCTCCAAGATAGTATCCTTTGCCCAAAAATTTCCCTACACCAGGCGTAAAATAATAAGAGGATTTTTTAAATGTAGATTGATGTGTTTCCTCAGGGTTTGGTGTAGCTTGAAATACAGTGGAGAAATGGTCCGAATACTTACTAAAAGAATAACCAGAACGGATAATAATGTCTTTGCTGTCTGTTTGAGCTACTAGTTCTTGGATGGGAACCAGTTGGGAAATGAAAATGGCCGATAAAAATACCATTAAGTGAATTTTGTTCATGATAAAATAATGTTTTGGTTTGAAATTATTACAAAGAAATCAAAAACACCCAATTCTAAAAATCATAAATGTTAAAGGTTGTTATAGGGTGATATTTTACCAAGGTCTACCAATTAATATTATTATCGTAGCTAAATAAAACAAAGAAACTACTTTTATAATGTAGTTTATAGACTTTATGCCTAAAAAAAATACCCCATTTGGGGTATTTTGTATGTTTGATAAATTAGCTATTTTTGGTCTAACTAAATTCCTTTCAGCAATAGATGCCCCCCTAGTTTTCAACGACATATGCTATCCCTTGAGGTAGTATTTTTACGAATGTCCAAACAATAATCCCTAACAAACATGAAACGATTGTTTTGGCTGGCTTTTAGTGTCAGTTTACTTCTATTATCAATGTCAAAAGCTCCTTGTAGCCCTTTTCAATCGGTAAGCCAACAAGAAGAAATTTCGGTAAAAGCCAGTATTCCGGCTGTAGAGCAACATTCTTTTAGAGGTGATACCGCTCGACTGGAGGGGTATATTAAGGACTATGAGCCCTCCATGGGATTCAAAACAGGGATTATTCAGGCCGAAGATGTATTGTCCCATGAATCTTACCCTGTGGTCATAAAGGTGTTTCCGGATGGTAGGTTCGAAGCAAAATGGCCAATCCTATTTCCTATTTATACTTCGGTAAAGATAGGAGGGCAATGGATGTCCGTATATGTCGAGCCTGGAAAAACCCTGAAGATGGAGTTGGACAGGAAGGATTTTATAGCAGCGGGCAAAGATAATGACCGTCGATACAAATTCAAGCATACCAAATTTCGAGGGCCACTTGCCAAAATCAACAGAGAACTAATGGACTTTGATTTTGAGGATTTTAATTACCAGACCATGGAAAGTAAGGCCAAATCCCTCCCGCCAAATGAATTTAAGGAAAAACAAATGGCTGTTCTTCGAATGCAGCAAAAAAAGGCCAATAGCTATATCGACAGGAATGAAGTGGATCCCAAAGCAGCATCCATTATCAACAACACTATTTTATTGAAGAATGCCGGGGTTCTATTTAATTTTGAAGATAAGCGTCAGTATTTGACCAATTATGACACATCAAAAGTGGTCTTTGATAATATCGTGCTCAAGCAGCCTGTTCCGGGAGACTATTATGACTTTTTGAAAGAGCTTCCATTGGACGATAAATCGTTGATGGTTCCTAATGAATATAATTTTTTCATTAACAGGTTTGAATTCAGTAAGCCATTCACAAGGAGCCGTCCTTCCTTTAAAATTTCATTGAAAAAGCCTGATCTGGAGATAATATTGGCGTATTTCGATCAAGAGGATATAGAGCTTCCTGATCAAATGAGACGGTTGATGGCATTGAGCTATAAGGAGAAAAAGACAAAGGAAGACTCGGTTTTTATAAAGGAGAGCGAAGCGGATATTAATTTCTTCATGTCCAAGCATAGTGCTGGATTGCAAGGCTATCTAAAAGAATTTATGGAAAGCCAACAACCGTCCAAGTTAGGCTATTACAAAAAATACTGGCACAACAGGGATTCTGTGTTAATCCATCAGTTTGGTCTTCAGGACAGCTGGACCTATCAGGTTACCAAATTGAGGGGCTTGGCATTTACATTAGACTTTATAGGACCTGAAGGTGCTGCTGAATACTGGGAGGGCTTGAAAAATGACCTCACATACGATGAACTCCGATGGAAAGGCCAAGAAATTTACGACCAAGTGGTAGCCGATAGAACGTCCACTGCCTATTCCCTCCAGAAAGGGGAAGCCGCTGAAATCTTTAAGGAAATCATCGCACCCTACAAAGGGAAAATACTTTTTGTAGATTTCTGGGCTACCAGTTGTGCGCCATGCGTGTATTCCATAAATAAAATGAAGCCGATCCGCCAAAAATTGATGGATAATGAGGATGTGGAGTTTATCTTTATTACAGAGCGAAGTAGTTCACCAGAAAAGAAATACCGTGAATTTACAGCCGAGCAGGAACTGACAAACAGTTATATGATTTCGGAAGACGACCATAACCAACTGCGTCAGTTGTTTCAATTTAACGCCATTCCCAGGTATCTGGTGATAGACCGAGAAGGAAAGGTGTACGACGATGATTTTCCGATGCATAATTTCTCGTCTAGACTTGAAGGTATCCTTACAGCCAATCCTTAGTCCTGAGATCGGAGACAAATAAGTTAGCTGCTGTACGTTACTTTCTCAAGGTCTTAGAATTCGGGTTTATGGAATGATGGTGTTGTTTTCCATCACATAGGTGTCTTCATTTTTATATTGCTGAAAGGCCGTGTTCAGCCTTTCATAGACATTGGAATCTTCTACTGGGTCAATATTCAAGTTGTCAGTAATAATATACGTCTTATCGTCAGAAAGATAATATTGACCACTCAAGTAGTCCACAAATTGGTATTTGTTCCTCTTTAAGGCATGGGTGATGTTGGATTGGAACTGTGCCGTTGTATCCAAGACATCACCCCTCCAAGCCACTTCCTGCGGGACATTTACTCCATAATTAGTCTTTAAGTAGGAAAGAATACTATTGGGTACTTCAAAATGTGTTGTTACGGCAGCCATAATCTTCGGATTTTTGAGTTTTGGAGAATAAATCATGAGAGGGACATGAAACCGGTCAATTAGCGATGACATCGGGATCTCCGGCAAACGATGGTCTCCAGTGATAATAAATATGGTGTTTTCAAAGTCTTTACGATTTTGATAGGATGTAAAAAAATCTTTGATGGCATCATCCACATACATAATGCTCGCCAACTCTTTTTTGTAATTGGAAAGGCTAATGGAAGGATGGGAATATCCGTTCTGATCCAAAAGAGCCTCTACTTTTTTAGTATAATAGCGTTGCTCCGGAATGACGAATGGCGAATGTGAAGACATGGTTTGGAAAATATTGACTTGGGCTTGCTTGGTGGAAGG
The DNA here is from genome assembly GCF_003260975.1 of Echinicola strongylocentroti. Lineage (NCBI taxonomy): Bacteria > Pseudomonadati > Bacteroidota > Cytophagia > Cytophagales > Cyclobacteriaceae > Echinicola > Echinicola strongylocentroti. The sequence continues at coordinate 6,224,305 of NZ_CP030041.1, forward strand.
AATCCTTCTAAGGCCATTTTTGAAATTTTCCTTATCCGCATATCCCCAAGAGAAGCCATTGCTCTCAGCGGGTGATTTCTTGAATTCTTTATCAAAATCATCAATGTCGACTATATTGTCCACCTGTTGATATTGCATAAATTGGTCGGCATTGTCAAAGGTTTTGTCCCACCCAATAAAATAATTGAGCTGATAACCATTATCCTTCATGGCAGAAAGCATGGTCTGATGCTTAGGATATGGGGTAGCTTCCATAAACCCATTATCTCCAAAAGGCAAACCGCCAAATAGACCAGGCAATACGCCAAAAGTACGGCCAGTTGTTGATAAAGTGTTCTTCCAGTACAGGCTATGGCCCGTCAAAGAATCCAAAAATGGCGTCCAACTTCCCAAATATGCTTCAGGCCCAGAATAGGCTTTTCCCAAGCCTTCAACGATTATGAAAACAAAGTTTGGTTTTGTTTCGAATGGTTCGAAATAATCCCCAAGCACATCTGGATAGTTGTTTTTGTGCAGAAAGGGATATTGGGTGTCTGTATATTCCTTTTGGAATAGACTGTTTTCAGAGGAAATAGAAGACAGGTAAAAATCAAAATAGATGTTTTTTGCACGAGCAAAATAGTCGTAAGACTCCTCATATAGGAAAAGGGATTTATTCTCGGCGAGTGTGGTTTGGATACCACTGAGCCCTTTGATCGTAGTAATAGGAGAAAACAATAAAATGGCCAATAATCCAAAAGCCACTGCCGGCATATAAAGTGCCGTTTTTTGTTGCAATTTGATATACCTCCCCAAGCTAAAAAGTAAATAGAAAATTATCCAACTCAATAAAAGGCCTCCCAGGGTATATAAATTAAGCATGCCTGCAGTTTTTACCGTTTCCTCCATATCTTTGGCTGAATAAGTGTATAAGTCTGCGCCTAAAGGTACCAGTGTTTGGGAAAAGTAAATGGTCAAGCCTATTTGTAGCAAAACCAATAAACTTAGGGCCAATTTCAGAAGGAAATAGGATATTTTAGGAAATACCAATCCCAGGAACAGCTGAACAATAAAAAATAGTCCCACAGCATATAGGCCCCACTCCAGAGATTGCAGTAGATTGGTAATCAAAATATTGGGATGGTCAAGAATAGCAATATGGTGTTTTTTACCTATCCACAGCACTTCCCAAAAACACAAAATGATTTGCAAAAACAGGAAAATCAACCCTATTTGCCAGAATTTAATCAAATTGCGTGTAATTTTGTCCAGTAGTGTTGATTGGATTCCTGTTTTTTGACTCATTTCTTTTCGATTAACAGTTTCTTTTCGAGAGGTTAAATTACAACATATCAACAATTTTGACACAAAATAACTATATTGATCAATAAATTCGAAAAATAAAAAATGAATAAAAGTTCCTTAATCAAAGAACTCTTTTCCAATATAAAGACCACTGGAGCGGTAACCTTTAGCTCCAAATATTTGGTAAATAAGATGTTGTCCTTTGCCGATTTTAAAGGTGCAAAGGTAATAGTGGAGTTAGGAGGTGGAGATGGAAGTATCACCAGAGGGATCATCGATCGCATGGATGATGATGCCGTCTTGTTTGTTTTTGAGATCAGCGAAGCCTTTTGCGAGAACCTCAAGAGACAATTTCCCCAGAAAAACGTTCATATAATTTGTGATTCGGCAGCAAGCATGGATAATTACCTTAACGGAGAAGGTGCGGACTTGATATTATCCTCTTTACCTTTTAGCCTTATACCCAAGGAAGCCAGAATGGAAATTTATATGAAAAGCCGATCTAACTTAAAGGAGACCGGCTATTTTATACAAATATGCTATAGTTATTTGTTAAAATTCCAGTTTGCCAATTACTTCCAAAGTATCAAAACTGCTTTTACACTCAGGAATTTTCCACCAGCATTCATCATGATATGCAATTAATACCAGAAAATAGTGAATTAGTGGAGTAACCCATCGGCATCATAAAAGTAAAGTGGCACAGAAAACCTTTTGAGGGAATGGTAAAGTAGTTATTCAGTCAAACTACCAATGCTGTCATAGCGGAAAGACGATGCGAACTATACGTTACTGGTAGACCTTGGAGATATCCGATTAATTTTGGGACATTTCATGTCTTAGATTTTCCTGCTTGACCAATAACCATTAACTTCAAGTTAATGAATAATGAGGTTTTTAAAGGCAGAGGATCAAAGATAGCACCGCACAACCCCTATTTGAAGAGAAGGGAGGTTACGGAACATATAGAGGGATTAGATGAAGAAAAACACATCGAAAAACCGGTGACAAAATTTTATCAAGAGCATTCCAAAAAAGCCTTGAGTATTAATGACAGCCCGGATTTGCCCTTAAATTATTCCGTCAATCCCTATCAAGGATGTGAGCATGGTTGTGTTTATTGCTATGCCCGTAATTCCCACCAATATTGGGGATTCGATGCAGGATTGGGGTTTGAAACCAATATTATAATAAAAAGTGATATAGACCAAGTACTCCGGAAGCAGTTTAAAGCAAAAACCTACCAGCCCAAGCCGATTATGCTCTCAGGAAACACCGACTGCTATCAGCCAGTGGAAAAAAAACATCAGTTGACTAGAAAAATCCTGAAGCTCTGTCTCGAAGTGGGACATCCGGTAAGTGTGATAACCAAAAACAGCCTTATCCAGAGAGACGAGGAACTATTGGAGCAGCTAGCTTCAAAACGACTAGTTCATGTTTATTTTTCCCTTAATCACCTGGATCCGCATCTCAAAGCCAAACTGGAACCCCGAACAGCTACGGCCCAAAAGAAGTTGTCTCTTATTCAAAGGTTTAGTGAGCGGGGAATTCCTTGTGGGGTGATGGTAGCACCGCTGATACCTGCGCTAAACACCCAAGATATCCCCGAGATACTTAGGTTAAGTGCAGAAGCTGGAGCCTTAGCTGCGGGGTACACCGTCGTGAGACTTAACGGAAACGTCAAGGAAGTCTTCAGGTCGTGGATATACGAGGCCTTTCCAGACAGAGCAACTAAGGTACTGCATCAAATAGAACAAATGCATGGTGGAAAGCTCAACGATACAGAATGGGGCAGACGAATAAAGGGGAATGGCCCAATAGCAACGATGATCCATCAGTTATTTACCAAGTCCAGAGACTACTTCATGAAAGACAGATGCATGCCTGAATTTGATCTATCTGCATTCAATGCCCACGGTCAATTGCGTTTATTCTAACCACCTTTAATAATGGATACTATTTTGGAAATTGCTATTTTAGAAATGGGTCGGCAAAAAGGGGACATGCCTTTTACCTGTGAGGATGTCGTTAGGTGGATTTATCCCCAAGACTGGAGACATTTCAAGAAAGATGTTCAGTTTACTGCCGATCATCTGGAGGAAAAAGGAAGGATTACACTCTCTGGTCAAGGCGAAATACGAATAATAAAATAAAGCAACAAAAGAACCGCTAGGACGTAACCTTCATTAAGCCCGATTGAACTCGGATTATGCGTTAGGAATCGTAGTGAGAGCTGAAATTGCAAGAAAATCAGTTAGTTTGGAGGTATTAGCGTAGCACCGCTACGGTTATGCCGAAAACTAAAGTGAAACGGCTGATTTTGAAGCAGTTTCAGGTCGCAACACCTGTGCGCCGTGGCGTAGATAGGCTAATGCATATTCCGGGTTGAAGCATTAAGAATGGTAATAGCCTGTCGCGACTGGTGTCGTGACGACCAGCAAGTGCTAATGCGGGAAAAATGTCCCATTATAAAATAAAGCTATGAAAACACTCCCACAAACACCACTTCCTTCCGTTCCTGATGGCAAAGAAATCGCCACATTGGCAGCGGGTTGTTTTTGGTGTATCGAGGCGGTATTCCAAAATTTAAGGGGCATAGAAGGAATTATGCCTGGTTATTCAGGAGGATTTGTAATGGATCCATCATACCAGGAAATCACCACCGGTACTACTGGCCATGCTGAGGCTATTCAGTTTTTCTATGATCCAAGTCTGATTTCCTATCAAGATTTGCTAGAGGTATTTTGGGGCACCCATGATCCTACCACGCTAAACCAGCAGGGTGCAGATGTCGGACCTCAATACCGCTCGGCGATATTTTACCATTCAGCGGCACAGCAAAAAACAGCTGAAGAATTTAAACAACTCATCGATAAGGCAGGGGTGTACGAAAAGCCCATCGTCACAGAAATCACGGCATTTACCAATTTTTACCCAGCAGAAAATTATCACCTCAATTACTATGAAAACCACGCCAACCAACCCTATTGCCAAATCATGATCAAACCCAAACTTGAAAAGCTCAAGAAGGTATTTGGGCAGCATACTAAATTGATATAATGTAGAGAAGCGTAGTAAAGCCAGATGGAGACCAAATTATCCTGAAAAAGCAGTAGCGATGTTATATAAAAATAGGTATAGGAGCATCTTAGGGGAAACAGGTCTCTTCCAAGGATATTTATCATGCTAACTAAAAATACAACTATTCCCAAGAAATATCCACTGTGAGGAATGGTCACTCCGATATTTAATGTAATTTCGGATAATATATTTACCTTTTTTTAAAGATTTCAACACCACTGTTATGAGAACAAGAGCGCAAGAATCAAGGGCAGCCATCGAGCGATTGTACATCACCATGCGCCACCTTTTTATGCGGGGCAATTATAAACCATTAGGTGTTTCAGGTGAATCATTGATCAGCGCGCTGTTGGTGTTGCGTCCAGAAATCTATGGACTGATTACCGAGTCGGAAAAAGTAGAACTAGACGGCTTGCTCTATGTCATGGAGAGATTGCCGAGAGGAATAGAAGAGTGCCGCTACATCAGACTGATCAGTAGAGAAGGATATGAACATTCTGAATTCGAAACATTGATTCCATCCAAGCGCAGGAGAAACTGCTATAGAGTAGATGAGGACCAAATGTTTGTGGAGATGACAAGGGGGAAAAGTGATATTTACGACATTCTTACGCACTTAACATTTCTTTTCATTGAAGCCGAAAAAATCCGTCTTAACAGTACAGACAGTAAGGAACGGATCCATCTCAACTGGAAAATGCTTGAAAAAATTGTGGAAAAAGAAGATCAGGGAGAGCCTTTTGATTCTGAAGCCGCTTGTTCTTATCTTAGCCATTTGACTGGAAGGACATTTGACAAAACCCAACAAGCTATCCGGAAGTTTGAAGCCTCCAGTAATTCCAATAGCCTCTATTCGATTGTTTACCATCTTGGAAAACTCTCCATGGACGAGGCCATGCACGATATAGATAGGGAAATCAGTTTTTCGGCTACACTGCGAGAGCGGATAGGTCATCATGTGTATGGCGAAATGTGGGCACATAATATAAAGTCCATCCTTGACAACAACAACCTGCTCCACCGCCCAATCCATATTATCAGTGCTAACCTTCACAGTATTTTAAATACCGTATATGGCCACCAAGCACTGAACTTGAAAAGTTTTGAGGAGCTAGAGCAAGTAGCAGAAGATATTAGCTTGGGAAAGAAAAACAACAAAGCAAAAACTATCCTGAGCTATGCCCATAAGCATGGCTACATAGAGGTGCCGGATTTGTCAGGTACGAATATAGGGGCACAAATCATCGATACCGCAAAGATGACATCGAGCACGTTGATCCCCGGGGTGGACTTACCTAAAGAAACATCCAAGCGCCCAGTCATCGTAGTGATGGATTATGCATTTGGTGAGCAAGCTTATGAATGCTTTGATGAATTGTTAAAGCCCTTTGAGACCGGCAAGCAGTCCATTCCACTGGACGTGGTCTCTGCTTCTATCATGGGCAAAGCAGGTATTTTGGAGGGAAATAAAGGCGACCTGATGATACCTAACAGTCATGTCTTTGAAGGAACTGCAGATAATTACCCTTTCAAGAACCAATTACGGAAAGATGACTTCGAAGGGTATGGATTAGGTGTTTATGAGGGACCGATGATCACCGTTCTGGGTACCTCACTCCAAAACAAAGATGTCCTTAATTACTTCCTCGAATCGTCCTGGAAAGCCATTGGGCTGGAAATGGAGGGAGCACATTACCAAAAAGCCTTGCAAGCAGCCAGTAAAATAAGAAGAAGTATTCGAAAAAACGTCAACGTGCTATATGCTTATTATGCTTCTGATAATCCCCTAAAAACAGGAAGCACCTTGGCATCCGGTGGATTGGGAATAGATGGTGTAAAACCCACCTATTTGATCACTTATAAAATTTTGGAAAAACTCTTCAAAAGTTAATTACCGTTCCAGCCCTGAAACAAAAATACGATAAGGATAATGAGGTAATAACAAAACTGAAGTTTACCTAAAACTTGGTTTCTATATTTTTGCCTACACCGTTGTTCCGACAGCTATGCTGAGGAACCACTGGCATTGAGTTGTTCACTCAACACCAGCTATTGGGGCGTTTTATGGAAAACTTGGCACGGAGGATAATAAGTAAAAGTACATTGGGCAAGGAAACTCAAATCATTTTCTCCCTTTTTTCTTCTCTATGGACTGAAAAACTACTAAATCCATAATTGATATGGGATTTAATAGTTAATAGAATCAAAAAATAAATATATTTGTTAGACAATACGAAAGAGAGAAGTCACTACTATCTATCTCTTGCTCAAACAATATGGCTCCAAGTAGTTGTTTGACCGCCATTATTTTACCTTAAACACGTAAGCGGAAAAACCGAGCCATTAATCAAGACCAATTTATGACATCAGATAATTTCGAAATTTTTAATTTCAACGAATCACTCCAGGAAGGATTGGATGCTATGGGATTTACCAAGCCAACACCTATCCAAAAAGAAGCTATTCCCGAAATCCTCAAAGGCAATGATCTGATTGCCTGCGCTCAGACAGGAACCGGAAAAACTGCGGCCTTTATTCTTCCTATTCTTCACAAGATTGCCGAAAAAGGAGACAACCAATTCAATACAATGATCATAGCCCCGACGAGGGAGCTTGCTATTCAGATCGACCAGCAGATCCAAGGACTTGCCTACTTTGTAGGGGTAAGTTCAATCGCCATTTATGGCGGAGGCGACGGGCTGGCCTGGGAGCAGCAGAAGAAGGCCTTGGAACACGGCACGGAAATCGTTGTGGCCACACCAGGCAGACTTATTGCCTTGTTGGCAGGAGGGAAGATCAAGTTGGATACTTTAGAGCATTTGGTACTGGATGAGGCCGATAGAATGCTTGACATGGGCTTCTCGGATGATATCCTGAAAATCATCAACTACTTACCCAAAAGCCGCCAGACAGTTCTTTTTTCTGCCACTATGCCTCCTAAAATCCGGCAATTCAGCAAGCAGATTGTTTCGGATCCTTCCGAAATCAACATCGCCATCAGTAAAACAGCCAAAGGGGTCACCCAGCTGGTCTACATGGTCCATGATCCAGATAAAGAGAAACTGTTGGAGCAAATCCTTACACAAAAAAACTATGAGGCAGTTATAATCTTTGCCTCTACAAAGGATAAAGTCAAAAGTATTTTCAGGACCCTAAAGAAGAAATTCGATACGGAAGCTTTCCACTCGGACCTCACACAAGAAGAGCGTGAAAATATCATGTCCAATTTTAAAAATAGGTCCCTTAAAATATTAATTGGTACCGATATCATTTCCAGAGGTATCGATGTAGAAGGAATCGAATTGGTTATCAACTACGATACACCAAATGATCCGGAGGATTATGTACACCGCGTGGGAAGGACTGCCAGAGCCGATAAAAAAGGAGAGGCCATCACTTTTGTAAATGATAAAGACCTTTATAAACTCCATAGAATCCAAAATCTTATAGGACTGGAAATCTCCAGAATGGACTTGCCTGATGGGATAAACAACGCACCTACCTACAAAGAGGGTAAACCGGGAAAAAAGAAAGGACCATCTGGAGGAGGTAGTTTCAAAAAGAGAGACAATAAGAAGAAACCTAACCATTCAGGTAGAAGTAATAATAAAGGTGAAAAGCCCCAAAATACGACAGAGAAACCTCAACAATCATCAAACCCTGATAGTTCTTCAAAGACCAAAGATGCTGAAAACGCAGGAAAATTTAAAACAAGACGAAATGTAACTGAATAGTCAACCAGTTCATTTAAAATAAATAAAAATCCCACATTATTAAATTAATGTGGGATTTTTATTTATAAACAGCATCTATTCAGGTTTATTTGAATAATATATGGCTGAGATTTTATTTTTTTTATTTATAGCGACTTTTTATATGAATTAGAGTATGAGCAATTACGGTGATTATTCCTGTCTTTTGAATGAGAATAATGATAAATAAAACGTAATTTATACGTTATTTAATTTTTCGGTAACTATTATAAACAATAGTAAAGTTTGTTTTTATCTATTTACTCATTAAATTTAGTTAATCAAATACACACACAGGTCCAATATCCCAACTACCTGTCAATTATCATTTGATCGTTTTACGGCACGAAACTGATCATCTTTTGGACGGTTTTATTTTTAATTCAGACCATCCAATAATCAGTCAATCGGAATTATCCAACGTTTGACTTTTCTGACTGTCCTCGCTGAAGCGTAGGGCAGTTTGAGATTGCTTGAAATTTACTCTTTTACGATATGATTTTTGAAGTACTTAAAATTCTAGCTGGTGAAGTAAACCAGTATTTCAATGAACTGGAAATGGACGACTCCGAAGTCATCTTGGAGAATGTGGCCATGATCGACTCCCAACAGGAAACGGCTGAATCCCTTAAAAATAAGTTGATTCTTTCGGTGATAAACCTCCGGGAAGAAATTACCATGAAGAATTTTTCCAATCATCAGATAGAAGAGGAAACAGTCAACTATAAAAACCCCAAACTTAACCTCAACTTATTTTTGATCTTCTGTGCCAATCGCTCCGTCTATAAGAAATCATTGAGTGACTTGTCCAGGATTTTGGAGTTTTTCCAGCACAAAAAAGTATTTACCCAATCCAATACGTCATTTGATCGTGAGCTGGATGAGATGAGTGGCATTAAGCATTTCCGGTTTACGATAGAGCTTTTCACGCCTACTTTTGAAGAGTTGAACTATATCTGGGGCACCTTGGGAGGAAGACAGTTCCCCTCCGTTTTTTACAAATTGAACCTTGTTCAGATCGAAAGGGATTTGCCAATTTCCCAACAAGGCGTCATCACCGAAATCAGCAGAAACTACAATCAGCAATGACCATGAAAGCTACTTCCATATACAGGCCTATTTTTCAACTAAGCATTTTCCACAATTACCACTTAAATGACGGAGAAGAGCTGTTCAGCAGTATGGGCGATGATAAAAAGAAAGAGCAATTAGCAGCCTATAATTGGCAGGATTTCATGAATATCACACCAACTGCCAAAACTATGGACATGCTTAATGGCCAGTTGATGGTTTTGAAATCATTTTCTAACCAGCTAATGGTAGCAGTTAAGGTGACTTCTGATGATGACCGCAGTCCCTACGTGCCACTTTCAGGGGAGCAACAATTGATTTTCAAGCTTTCTTTTACTGATCCATTGTTTGACAATTATACAAACTTGGAAAGGACTGGTGCATTATTTTATTTCTCCAATAAAGAGCCCTTGCTTCCCGAAAGTCATAATTTCAATACCATCCATACCACAAACCAGGAGGCCACTGTTACGAACAGGTATCTTTTTGATGGAGAAAACAAGGGGCACCTGCTGGAATTTCTGGATCAAGAGAATACGATCAGCACAGACGGCATCCTTCATATCTATATGCAAGGTGACCATACCAATAAAAGCCTCATCATCAATGACGGTAGGATAAAGAATAACCTGCCGCATTTCAAAATCCATTTTGACAATCAAAAGACCACTTGGAAATATATCCATCAGCGGGATGGTTTTGAGACAGAAACGATAAAGGAATGGCCCCTGACACGATTTGGGTTTATCGCCTTGGACAAGCCGTCAGATTTTAATTCCCCACCTGGTAATTTGGATAAATACAAGTTTCCAAACCCCAGTCCCAAGCAAATAAAATTTATAGCTAATAAACCATATTCAGAAATTTTCATTTAAACCTTTTTTATCATGGCAACATCATATAAAACACCAGGTGTTTACATAGAGGAAATCACCAAATTTCCACCCTCTGTAGCACAAGTAGAAACAGCGATTCCGGCCTTTATTGGGTACACGGCAAAAGCCAAGGATGGAGAGAAGGACCTCCCTCCAAATGAACCAGTGAAGATTTCTTCAGTTCTAGAATTTACCGAACACTTTGGAGGAGCCCCCCAAGTGGATATAGGTACGTTGGAAATTAACGCACAGAATCAAGTCACCGAACTGGACCTAACAGAAAAATTCCATCTCTATGAGTGTATTAGGATGTTTTATGCCAATGGCGGAGGAGACTGCTATGTGGTGTCGGTAGGTTCATACCAAGATACCATCCAGAATGGCACTGCAGATGGCTCGACACCAGGGTTTTTGGCAGGTTTGGCCAAGATAAAGAAAGTGGATCGGCCCACTTTATTGGTGATGCCCGATGCTCCATTGATGAGCCAAAGCAATCTAAATTCATTATATGCCGCTATGCTGGGCCAGTGCAATGAGCTTCAGGATAGGTTCTGCATTTTTGACTTAAAAGAGGATACCGTCGATCACGATGAAGCAGTGGAGAATTTCAGAAATGGAATCGGCATGAACTACCTCAAGTATGGTGCTGCTTATTCTCCCTGGATAAAAGCCAATCTCCCTCGGGTGGTGAAGTACAAGGACATAAAAGGGAAAATCACCCAAAATGGCCCAACTGTAAATCTGGCAGATTTGATAGCAGATGCTGATGCCAAAGCATTGGCCAATAGGCTGGACAACTTGGTAGATGACCAAACCTCCATCAAAGATGCCATCGACGCACTGAAAGGAACCCATTCTTCATTTCAGGCAAAATTCGAGGCTCTATCCAATACACTCAAAAACACCTCGAACAAGGCAAATCTGGAAGCTCTCATCAATTATTATACCGAGAGCATGGACGTGGTCAGGGATACGATCGATATCGGATCGGGTTCAGCCATTACATTGAATGACAAAAGTGCTCCTGCTGGAAATGATGAATATTTATTTGATTTCTTGGTTTCTAAATTAAGTACCGCACTGGACAGTACCGAAAATGAAATTGCCAAAATCAATGGAGATAGTACTTCATTGAGCTCAGCGTTGACGTTGGCGGCTTCGGATACAGGTTTGGATTATAGCAGTTCCACATCGACGAACACCTATTTTGGTACGGGAACTTCCAATGTGGAAAAAATCCAGCCCCATGTCGCTGCGGTTACTAAATTATGGAGCAGCATAAAATCCTCCCTAGACCTTATCTCTACTTCAGCAGAAAGTTATAGCTCCACCGTCGAAAACTCAGCCAAGGAGGCCATACCAGCCCTAAAAACCATATACCAACGGATCGCCAATGAATACTTGACCTTGCCACCAAGTGCCACCATAGCCGGAGTATATGCTAGCGTGGATGCCAGCAGGGGAGTGTGGAAAGCCCCAGCCAATGTATCGATCAATAATGTGGTAGGTGTGACCGAACTGATCGACCATAAGGAGCAAGAAAACCTTAATGTGGACGTCGTGGCTGGAAAATCCATCAACATAATCCGGCCATTTACGGGCAAAGGCATTATGGTGTGGGGCGCTAGGACCCTAGCCGGAAACGATAATGAGTGGCGATATGTCTCGGTAAGGCGTTTCTTTATCATGGCAGAAGAGTCCATCAAAAAAGCTACCGAGCAGTTTGTCTTTGAGCCAAATGACGGCAATACCTGGGTGAGGGTAAGGGCAATGATCGAAAATTTCCTTACGCTCCAGTGGAGAGCAGGTGCATTGGCAGGAGCCAAGCCAGAGCATGCATTTTATGTGAGAGTGGGATTGGGACAGACCATGACCAGCCTGGATGTGTTGGAGGGAAGGATGAATGTAGAAATAGGAATGGCCGTAGTAAGACCTGCCGAGTTTATCATCCTCAAATTTTCCCACAAAATGCAGGAATCCTAAAAGGTAACATGACCGGTGTCAGGTGTCATGAGCACATCCACCGTGGATTGTTGACAGTGGACTGTTGACCAAACGCAAATAACGTAATAACCAAGTAACTAAAACAGAACAATCATGAGCTATCCATTATCAAAGTTTCATTTCTCTGTGGAATGGGGAAAAGATAAAATAGGGTTTACAGAAATATCCGGATTGGATATGGAAACCGAGATCATTGAGTACCGGGATGGAGCCATGCCGGAATACAGCAAAATCAAAATGCCCGGAATGCAGAAATTTTCAAACCTCACGATGAAAAGAGGCACTTTCCAGGGAAACAACAAATATTACGAATGGTATCAAACCATCAACCTGAACAAAGTAGAGCGGCGGGATATCACCATTAGCTTACTAAATGAAGAGCATGAGCCAGTGGTGACCTGGAAGGTAAAGAATGCCTGGCCGCTCAAAATCCAATCTACCGACCTCAAAGGAGATGGAAACGAAGTGGCGATAGAATCCATGGAAATAGCCCATGAAGGGCTTACCATTCAAAATGAATAATACAGACAATGGAAACGTTCTATCCGCCATCCAGTTTTCACTTTCAGGTTTCTTTTACGCAGAATGGAGACCAGGTCAGTAAGAAAAAGGACCATGCCTTCCAGTCTGTGTCCGGCCTGAGTGTGGATATAGATACGGAGGAATTTGCAGAGGGCGGTGAAAATAGGTTTAAGCATAAATTCCCGGTCAAAACCAAGTATCCCAATCTAGTCCTAAAAAGAGGCTTATTGGTGGACTCTGAGTTGATATCCTGGTGCAGGGATGCGATTGAGAATTTTATTTTTAAGCCGTTGGATGTCACGGTTTCTCTGCTGAATGAAGAGCATGAGCCGTTGATCTCTTGGAATATTGTACACGCTTACCCTGTAAAATGGAGTGTGGAAGATTTCAATGCTGAAGAGAGTAAGCTGGCCATTGAATCACTTGAGCTGGCCTACAATTATTTTACCAAAATCACAAAAGAAGAATAGTGATGCCCATTGAAATCAAAGAACTGCATATCAAAATCACCGTGGATGAAGGGAAATCATCTACTGGCGGTGGTAAGTCCGGAACTGGAAGCCAGCAAGAGATCATATCCCAATGTGTGGAGCAAGTGATGGAGATTTTGGAAAACAAAAAGGAAAGGTAAGCCATGAGCGAAGGAAAACTGGAAAAGCTTAAAATCGTCGCCTACAAGGATTCAAAATTCTCGGAGGAAGTGGACAATGGTGAATTTACCACCTTGCTCAATCCAGAAAAATACAAATTTCAGTATCGTGTAGAGCAAAATGAGGACCAGGCAGCAGGAACCAGTGCAGCTCCCATCCGCTTCAATAAAATCCTACCTCAGACACTGGAATTGGATTTTCTCTTTGATCGGACAGGTGTCATCGCGGGCTATGAAGCCACCGAAAACGGCGTCATCGATGATGTAACGCATTTCAAAAAAGTGGTCTATGACTACAATGGCGAAAAGCACAAACCCAATTACCTGATGATTACTTGGGGAAGCCTGCTATTCAAGGGATATCTGAAGGAAATGGATATTGAGTACAAGCTCTTTCGACCGGATGGCACCCCTATCAGGGCACTGGCCACAGCAAAGGTCGGGGAGTTTGTCGAAGAAGAGCTCCGTACAGCCCAAGAGAATAACCAGTCACCAGATTTGACCCATTATAGAGTAGTCAAGGATGGGGATACGCTGCCCCTTATGACCTACCGGATCTATGGAGACAGCAAATACTATCTCGAAGTAGCCAAGGCAAATGGCCTTACCAATTTCAGACACCTAAAAACAGGTACAGAGCTTAGATTTCCACCACTACAAAAGCAAAAGTAATGAACAACAGTGGAACCATATCGACCAGTCAAAGCGTGGATCGAGTAACGCACAAAATCCTGATAGATGGAGAAGAAATCCCTGGTACCATTCAGGTAAAAAACATCCACGTGTCCAAGGAGATCAACCGCATCCCAGTAGCCAGGTTGGCCATCTTGGATGGAGATCCATCCGAACGGGATTTTGCAGTCAGTAACGGTGAGCACTTTGTTCCTGGAAAGGAAATGGAAATCACCGCTGGTTATCATTCTGATGAAGCCACCATTTTTAAAGGAATCATCGTAAAGCAAAACCTAAAAATCCGAAACAACCAATCCTTACTTATGGTAGAAGCCAAGGACAAGGCGGTGAAGATGACCTTGAGAAGAAAGAGCAAATACTTCTATGAAATGTCTGATGCGGATGTTTTGGAAGCACTCGGAGCGGACCATGGTTTGGATACTGATATTTCCTCCACCAATACCACCCACGCCGAATTGGTCCAATATGATGTGACGGACTGGGATTTTATGATGATGAGGGCGCAGGCCAATGGGATGATTGGATTGGTAGACGATGGGCAATTAATATTTCAATTGCCTGATTTAGGTGCTGAACCTGTGGAGACGGTTACGTTTGGTGCTACGGTAATGGAGTTTGATGCCGAGATGGATGCACGTACACAAATACCCAAAATATTGGCAAAAGCGTGGAATATGGCGGATCAGGAGATAGTGGAGATAGAAGGAACCGATCCTTCCTTGTCCTTGAATGGCAATATTTCTTCCGCAGACTTAGCTGCTTTATTGGATGACAGCGAGGTAATCCTTCGGCATGGAGGGAGCAAGAAAGATTCCGCACTGCAAGATTGGGCTGATGCCAAATGGAAGTTTCAGCAGATGGCCAAGACCCGAGGAAGAATCAAATTTCAGGGCATACCCAATGTAAAGCCCGGCACCAATTTAATCCTAGAAGGGGTGGGGGATCGCTTCAATGGCAAGGTCTTCATTTCGGGTGTAAGTCACCAAATCTCCGAAGGAAACTGGACGATAGATGCACAGTTTGGGTTCGATCCATCCTGGTTTGCTGAATCCGAGTCAACTATCCATACTCCACCAGCAGCAGGGCTAACCGCCGCTATCAGCGGATTACAAGTGGGTATTGTGACCAAGCTGGAAGAAGACCCCGATGGAGAAGATCGCATCAAAGTAAAAATCCCCATCATCAATAACGAAGAGGAGGGCATTTGGTGCCGACAGGCCTGTCTCGATGCGGGCAATGAAAGAGGCGCGACATTCAGGCCAGAGCTTGATGATGAAGTGGTGGTAGGCTTTATCAATGAAGACCCAAATGAAGCCGTGATCCTGGGAATGCTCCATAGCAGTGCTAAACCTAGCCCCATTCCTGGTGCTGATGACAATCACGAAAAAGGAATCCATACCCGATCAGGCATCAAGTTTATTTTTAATGACGAAAAATCCAGCGTGCTCATCGAAACGCCGGGTGGCAACAAGGCTTTGCTGGATGATGATGCCGGTAGTATTACCATTGAAGATCAAAATGGCAATACCGCCGTGCTGGACAGTAGTGGAATTACCTTGGAAGCAGCGAAGGATTTCAATATCAAGGCAACAGGAGACCTTAACCTGGAAGGTACCAATGTAAATATAAAAGCCAATGCCCAGTTCAAAGCAGAAGGCAGTGCTGGAGCAGAAGTAAGCACCAGCGCCGTAGCGGTACTCAAGGGATCATTGGTGCAGATTAATTGATGTGGGAAGTAAAAGTATCAAGAACTAAATACGTGGTATGATTTACATAGGAAGTGACTAATCAAACCTCTTATTTCTAACAACTAAATAGAAAAAAATGGGAATGCCAGCAGCAAGAGCAAACGATATGCATGTCTGCCCAATGGTGACAGGCACAGTGCCCCATGTGGGAGGGCCGGTCATGCCTCCTGGTGAGCCTACCGTCTTGATCGGTGGCATGCCGGCGGCACGTGTGGGAGATATGGCCACGTGCACTGGCCCTCCTGACAGTATCGTGATGGGCTCCTCCACGGTATTGATAGGAGGAATGCCGGCGGCGAGGCTAGGAGATACTACGGCCCATGGAGGCAGTATTGTAATTGGAGAAACAACAGTTTTAATCGGATAAAAGTCATGGCAGATAGCAACGAATTTTTAGGAACCGGGTGGAGCTTTCCCCCTGAATTTACCAAGGAAAGCGGCCGCTTAAAAACCACCACTGGAGTAGAAGACATCAACCAAAGCCTGGAAATCCTTTTTGGAACCAAGCTTGGTGAGCGAATCATGCAGCCTACCTATGGCTGTAACCTTGACGAGCTATTGTTCAGTTCGATGAACAGGACCCTAAAAACCTACGTCACCGAGCTGATCAAAAATGCCATACTCTACCATGAACCAAGGATCGAAACGGAAAAAATCGACATAACACAAGGAGACGAATTAAAGGGAGAGTTACTCATCCACCTTCATTACAGGGTGAGGGCCACGAATGCCAGGAATAATATGGTCTATCCTTTTTATATAGAAGAGGGTACTGATATCAGCAGGTAGTAAGGAGTACAAAGCAAAGGTATCAGGTACGATGACCGGTATCAAGTAGTCAGCAGGCAATAACCAATAACTCACGAACCAATAACCATTAATTATCCATCCAATGAGCGCAGATTGCAATCATATTGTTAATATTTTGAACAGGGACGGTACTGGCAGGCCTGATTTGGTCTTGGGCCATCTGTCTCCCGAAAGTGTAAAACTACAGGATTTTGAGCTTGGGGATTGGTATGCGTTTGCCCTGAATTTTTCTAAACACGTTCTTTTTTATGCCAAGGAATCGGAGAAAAAGCCTGTGGGGGATTGGGAAAAATTCTTCGGCCACTTTCTGAAAGACACCTCTTGGCTGGACAATTTGGAGGACAAGGAAGAGCTGGATATGCTAAAAGATTCCTTTGACCAATTTTTAGCCGAGAAAGCCACTACAAAAGACCTTACGCCGCATCTAACGCTATTTGTTTGTTTTATCAAATTACTGCAAAACAGCCAGAATCGCTTTAATCAACTTACCAAAAGACACCTTGATTTTTACTATCAAGAAATCCTTCAGATTGAAAAAGAGCCCTTAACGCCTGATCATGTTTACTTGATATTTGAGCTGGCCAAAAACTTATCTGACGGAAAACTGGAGAAAAGCACTGCGCTGGATGGAGGGAAAGACAGTGCCGGAATCAAAAGGACTTACTTGACGATGGAAGAATCCATCATCAATAAGGCACAAGTCGCAGCACTAAAAAGCGTCTATAACGATATCACGGTAGATAAATCAGCCATCAAACAACTTGACACATCGGATGCAACAGGAACGATGGTGATGGCTCCCATTGCCAATTCCTATGACGGTCAAGGGGCAGATTTCCCAAAAGAATCGAATAAATGGTGGCCCTTTGGATATACCAAAAGCTGCAATGCCTCCACGCAACTACCAACATTACCTACCGCCAAGTTGGGCTTTACCATTGGCAGTCATCTATTCAAGCTCGCCGAAGGTAATCGGTGGATTACGCTTACCCTGTTGTTTGAACATGATATTTTGGATAAAACCATCGACCTGGCACTTTTACGGAAAGCCCTAAAACTAGAACTTACCGGTGAAAAGGGCTGGATAGGTGAGGAAGTGTTTGCGCTAGAAAATGAACCGGAGTTTATGGATGGCCCTGTCGGAAATAACCAATTGATCCTTCAAATCAACTTAGATGAATCTGCTTCTCCTGTCATTATCTATGATGCCGAGATTCATGGTGGTAATTATGCCGTCCAAACACCCTTGCTGCGGGTGATTTTTAGGACAGAAAATAAGGAAGGCTATAACCTTTATCGTTTGCTCAATGAAAATGCATTGCATCAGGTCACCGTTCAGACGGATGTTTTTGGAGTGGAGAATGTGAAAGTGGAAAGTGATTTAGGCCCTTTAAATCCTTCCAAGCCGTTTTTCCCGTTTGGACCGAGGGCATTAAAAGGAGCTAACTTCACCCTGCATTATCCAGAAGCAATGTCCAAACCGCTCAAGGACATCAGTTTTAGTATGGATTACCTGAATACGCCGGATGATTTTGTGGAACATTATATGGCGTATAATGCTCCATCGGTTATTAAAGACATTACAGAAAAACTGGAAAAGGCAGAAGCAGCCAAAACCACACAAAATCGCAAAAACATAGTAAAGGAATACTATGACAATAAAATCGTCGAAATACAGGAAGCTGATCGATCAAATGTAATGGTGTCATTACACCAAACGGTCACCAGTGACAACTACTTTCAAGTCAGCAAGTATCCAGACGATGTTTCCGAAACCCTTAGTTTGTTCCAGAAAAATGGATCCGTTTACTCCTCTGCTTTTAGTTTCGATAACCCTAAATGGGACACAGGAGAAGATAAAACACTGAAAATCCGATTGGTCAATTCATTCTTACATGAAAAATACCCGCATTACTTCACCATAGCCACCATTAATGGCAGAGAAGGCATTGACGATGTCGGTGTCCTTCCAAATGAACCTTACACACCACTAGTGGAAAATCTCAGGCTGGACTATACCGCCAAGACAACTGTTGACTTCTGGTCAGAAAGTGCTGAGAAGAATATTCATCTCATCCATGAAGAGCCATTTGGTCATCTACAGGCCTTTTCACCAGACCAAGCGATAGTCAAAAAGGACCTGACACTAGTTCCTTCATTTTGCAAGGGAGGGGAGTTATATATAGGCCTGGAAAATGCAAAAGCCCTTCAACAAGTCACCTTGTTGTTCCAGTTTCTGGAAGGGAGCGAAAATCCAGTTGCCAAAGATATATTCACAGGCAATCAACAGATAAGCTGGCATTATCTAAAAGGGGACCATTGGGAGGAATTGAAAAGTGACCATGTGTTGCTTAACCAAAGCCCTCGTTTTTTGAAATCAGGAATTTTCCGATTTTCCCTGCCCAAAGACGCCACTAAGGAAAACACCAAACTTCCCACGGGACTTCATTGGCTCCGAGCGTCCATGAGAAAGCCCTATGATGTGGTTTGTCAGCTGATTGACATCAAGGCCCAGGCTGTAGAAGCGGTATTTGAGGACAACGGCAATACAGGAGACCATCTTGCCAAAGGACTGGAAGCTGGAACGATCAGCAAGCTGCAGCAACGCCTGAGCAGCATAAAGTCCATTAACCAACCTTTTTCTTCCTTTGATGGCAAGGACCAAGAAGGAGACGATGCCTATTACCGAAGGATCAGCGAACGCCTGCGGCACAAAAAGAGAGCCATTACCTTATGGGATTATGAGCACTTGATTCTACAGCATTTTCCACACGTCTATAAAGTAAAATGCCTCAACCATACCTGTACGGAAGCATTTCAATCTCCGGGGAATGTCACCATTATCTTGGTTCCAGACACTGTCAAGCAAGCGGTTTTTGATATTTACCAGCCTAGGGTCAGCCAAGCTACCTTAAACGAAGTGGCCACCTTTATCAACGACCTGAACAGTTTTCATGTCGAGGCCAAGGTCATCAATCCAAATTATGAAGAAGTGAAGGTAGATACCAAAGTAAAGTTTCATGAGGGATTCGATGTAAGCTTTTATCAGACCCAGATGCAGGAAGACCTTAAACGTTTTCTTTCTCCTTGGGCATATGACCAGGCGGAGACCGTGCAGTTTGGGGTGACCCTGCACCGCAGCCAGCTGATTCATTACTTGGAAGAGCTTCCCTATGTGGATTACTTGGAAGCGGTAAAGCTCAAGAAGCGTAATCCCAGTAGTCCTCCGTGCTCACCGACTTTCGAGGAAGTATCGACCAAAGACTATATCCGTCCGCTGAATCCCAAATCGATTTTGGTTTCAGCAAAAAAACATACGATAACACCGATCACGCATACTTGTTCCAGTGAACCCAACCAATCCAACGAGGAATGTCAACATTAAAAGAACATATCACGATACCCAGGGACATCACGTCCAAAGACGACCTTGATTTTGACTTTTTAAGGCAAGAGGGCATACGTCATATCCAGGAGTTGGGCAGTAAGCTATGGACAGATTATAATGTCCATGATCCGGGTATCACGATGCTAGAAGTGCTGAGCTATGCCATTACAGACCTTGGCAATCGCATCAACCTGCCCATTGAAGACCTGATGACACGTAAAGATGTGGGACTGGAAGGGCAGTTTTACCAAGTGGCGGATATACTTCCGTCTGCACCGACTTCTGCCAGTGACTATCGTAAGCTGATGATAGACATCGAAGGTGTCAAAAATGCCTGGCTAAAAAAAGAGGATATTACACTCTATGCTGATCTCAAAAACGAGAAACTATCCTATGCCCCGATTGCTGACCCGAATGTCAAAGCCCACCAAAAAACATCCTTTACCCTAAAAGGCCTCTATCGTTTTTTAGTAGAAACTGATAATGCTGACAAGGAATTGCCCGAGTCGCTAAAACAACAAATCTTTAAGTCATTTCATGCCCATCGCAATTTATGCGAGGAGCTCATTGCGGTAGAGGCAGTAGAAACCGTGCCCATTTCTGTCTGTGCCAATATCGAAGTGGCACCAGAAGCCGATGAGGAGCTGATCCATGCACAAATCACCGTGGCCCTAGAAGACTACATGGCACCATCACCGCGGTTTTATTCTCTAAAGGAGATGATCGGTAAGGGATATGGCACAGCAGAGATTTTTGAAGGCCCCGTCTTATGGCATGGCTTTTTAGATCCAAAAGAATTGGAATCCTCTAAACTCAGAAGGGAAGTAAGGCTGTCCGATATCATCAATATCATCATGGACATCAAAGGCGTGGAAGTAGTAAAGGAGATCACCCTTGGTCACTGTGATGATAATGATGGCAAAGGAGATACGCCATGGGTTATCTGTGTTCCGGAAAACAAGAAACCAACGCTATGTTCCAAAACCACCTTGAACTTCTTCAAAGACATCTTACCGGTCAATGTCAACAAGGCACAAGCCCAAGAATACAAGCAAAATATCATAAAAGCCCGACAAGATAAGGACTTACTGGCCGGACAGGACAGGTTTCCAGAAATCCCCAAAGGCAACTACGGGGAATGGGGTGCATACAGCAGTATTCAGCATGATTTTCCCGAGACCTATGGCCTTAGTGACAAAGGACTTCCCCATCAATTGGGCGTACCACGACGGGCACTTGCCAAGCAGCTGAAAGGGTACCTGTTGTTTTTTGACCAAATCCTGGCGTCTTATTTCAAACACCTTGAAAAAGTCAGTGACCTGCTCTCCATGGACCAAAGTCCACAGATGACGTACTTTACCCAAGCAGTGAAGGACATTAAAGGTGCCAAGGAGCTTTTTAAAGACGAATCATTATTAGATGACGAAAAGAAACTCTCCGAATCATTGATGGGAATATTGGATGATCCGATCACAAGGCGAAATGAGCTTATGGATCATTTGATGGCACGTTTTGCAGAGAACTTTGGGAATTATGCCTTTCTGATGAAGCTGCTTTATGGAAAAAGTACCGATGAGATTGTGCTGGACAATAAGCTGGAGTTTTTGAAGGATTATAAAGAAATAAGCAAAAACAGGGGCGATGCATTCGACTATTATGAGCAGCCCAAATCGAAGCTTTGGGATACTGATAATGTGTCTGGCGCACAGAAGCGGATTGCACGCTTGGTGGGGATAAAAGATTATGACCGAAGGAATTTGTCCGATTCCCTTGTAGAAATCTACAAGTATGAAAGCACAGATGGTGAGAAGGTTTATCGCTGGAGAATCAGTAATGAAGGTGGCAGTATTTTGCTTTCCTCTACTACCGATTATCCAAGTTATAATAAAGCCGGTCAGGAAATGTATTTTTCTATTCTAAAGGTAATCGAAACGGACACCAAAAAAATTCAGCACCTTTTGGATCCTGAGCATGAGCTTTACCAACGTTTTGATACATCCATTCAGTTGGAGGCATTCCATTTTCACAAAGCCGATACTTCGAATAAATACAGCTTTGATATCATCAATCCTGCGATTGAATCTGAGTCAAGCCCTGATTTTATCATTGCAAAGCAATATCACTTTCATAAAGACAAAGCAACTGTAGTGAATGCAGCCTTGGAATTGATTGATTTTTTGAAGCACAAATTTACAGAGGAAGGAATATTCTTAGTAGAACACATCCTGCTGCGGGCAAGCGAGGATGATGCAGAACACTTTGACCAATGGGAAAGCGATGGTAAAGACTTTACGAAGGGGCAATTTCTCCCTTTCTGTTCGGATGATTATGACAGCTGCAAGCTGATCGATCCTTATTCCTTCAGGGTAAGTATCATCCTTCCTGGCTTCACTTATCGATTTGCCAATAAAGATTTTAGGAATTATTTGGAAAACGTCATTCGTGAGGAACTCCCCGCCCACATCGTGGCAAAAATCTGCTGGATTGGATACCGTGAAGGAGAAGAACCGGAGATCAAGCAAGAAGATGTAGAAAATCCGGAGGAGGTAACCTATAAAGAAAACCAGCTGGTAAGGTTCGAAAAAGCCTACAAGGATTTTTTGTATGAATTGACTGACATTCACAAACGAAAAGACAATATCGCTTCCATGAACAAATACAATGGAACCTTAAATGAGATGATCGCTTCCCTGACCGGACTTCATACCATTTATCCAACAGGTCGACTGTACGATTGTACAGATGAGGAGGAAGATCTGGATGGGAAATTAATACTAGGAAAAACGAATTTGGGAACTCTATAATCAATACCGTCATGGCTAATAAACTAAGTACCATAACCACACAGTACCACACCTACAAGGTGGATCAGGTACTGACCCATACACAGCTTAATGAATCCATCGCTTTTTTTGAGGATCAGGATAGGTTGACGCGTGTATTTTTAAATGGTGTCGGCATCGTATGTGGATTTAACGTGAGCCGGCCTTATAGCGGAACCGTAAGGATCTCGCAAGGAATTGGTGTCACAACGGACGGAGATATGCTCAAGTTGCTCCAGGAATCCAATGACCCCGAGCAACCTGGCTTGGAAATGGTGTCGGGGGCTGTTGACTATACTTTTTATCGTGAGTTTGAAGATCTCAATGGCAACTACACCAAATTTACCAAAGACGACGATAGCCAGATTTCCTTGTACGAGATCGTTCCAGTAGCTAAAAGTGTAGAGACGGATACACCGCTAGCTGATTTTGAGAACCTGAATGATAGGGTAGTGGTACTTTACCTGGAGACTTTCTCTAAGGAGGCGGAATTGTGTAGCGGGATTGACTGTGACAATCAAGGAGTGGAGCAAGTGGCACGGTTGAGGGTATTGCTTACCGATGAAGAAGGTGCCGAGCGCTTGCTCGCTGAAGACAATGTCTACCAAAAACTGAACGCCAAGAAAATCTACAGCCAACTCGGTAAAATCAAGTTGAGACGTGTATTGCTTACAACTACCAATACCCAAGCCCTCCAAAGGCTGGAAAACAGTTATTACGATTCCATAACAGCCACGGAAATAGAGAAATTGGCCGATGGGCTTAAGTCCATTGCGGACCTGCTCGGTGCCAACCTGAATGTAAACAGCCTCCAGTTTTTTATGGAACCACCCGGCCCCAAATTGGTCAATTCCTTCCAATACCACTACGACTGGCTTCGGGATGTCATTGCGACCTATCATGAGCTCATCGATACCTTGTTTGAGCTCAATGCCACCTGTTTACCTGATATCGCTGCTTTTCCTAAGCATTTGTTGCTTGGATTTGTGGGCAATAATAATCAAGCAGAACAGTATAGGCACAGTTTCTATAAGTCTCCTATCACTGGCGACACCAGCATCACTGCTACGCTACAATCCCTGCTGACACGCCTAAATGTGATGTTGAATGCTTTTCAGGCAACAGGAAATACCATACAAATCACCCCGTCCAAATTTCGGGGCGAACTAGGCGAAAGGGCCATTCCATTTTACTATAAGGCCAGTAAGAGCTTATTGGACCACTGGAGCTTTGCCAAGCACCAACGTGGACAAACCGATGAAATCCTCCAATATGACCATAAAGTAGACAATCAAGAAGCGGTAAACCTGACTTCACTGGAATATGACCTGACAGAAGTGGACTTTTATCGGATCGAAGGACATCAAGGAAATACCGCCGACCAAGCGCTTATAACGCTAAACGATATGGTGCAGCAATACAATTTGGACTTTGATGTAAAGATCCTCTCCATTAATGAAATAATGGAAAACATCCGTATGGAGGACTACAAATGCCAGTTTGAAGACCTGATGGTCCTTTTGGAAGCTTGGAACCAAGAGCTGGCCTGTATCGCAGGCAAGATATCCCAATATTTTACGGACATGAAATTAGAAGAGATTCTAGCAGAAGAGGCTGAGGATGAGAAGGTCGAGGTCAAAGAATCCGAAACGAAGGATACTGTCCGAACCAAAGGGATCGTAGTGTCCCACTCCAAAGAAACGGATAAGGTCTTCCAGATGATCAAGGAAGGCACCATCAATTATAGCGAAGCGGCAAGGTACTATCCTGAGTATTTTGCAGGAACCGACACCCGAAAGACAGAAAGTAAAAAGGACTATTTGAATACTATTTCAGATAACGTGGTGGCAGAAGAAGGGAAATTTGGAATGGTGGTGGACAAAGTCTTGAAAGATAATGAAGAGCGCTCCCTCACACCAGACCAGTTTAAAGTGCAAGCCCAAAAAGAGGCTGTACATTACATTGGTGACATTCAGCTTACCGATGCGGTGAAGAAAGCGATCGTGGACAAACCAATCGATATCATCGCCAGCGCCATTGGCATAGGAGCTAAAATTCCCGAAAAGCTCAGTGACTTGGAAGACAACTATCTCACAGATTATGGAGCATCGATCGATCGTTTGTGCAAGGATCTCAAGGAATTTAGAGGACAAGTAAAGAAACTATCGATAAGGGAACAGTACAAAACGGAGTTTCAGTCCCAAGCTATATTTTTCTCTTCCATTTGCTGTGCAGATAAAAAGCTGGAGGTATTGAAGAAAGAAATAGAGGTTAGGAAAAAGAGTATTTTGGAAGCGCTACAGCTTCATAAATTTGTAGAGCATCATCCCGGCTTGGACCATAGGGCAGGAGTGAGCAAAGGCGGCACCTTCGTGATGGTCTATTACGCTAACCCCTCAGAGAACCTATCGAACGGCTCAGAAGGCATAGAAGATGAAGTAAAAGGTAAAGGTGTATCAAAGGAATCAGATGTACGCAATAAGATTACGCTGATCAAAGCCATTGAGGAAGAAAAGGAAAGGTCAGTTCGTACTGGCAATTTTGTGAAATACGATGCTCTCTTGGAAGAAATGGTCAAGGCTGGAGAAATCTCCAAAGAATACCTGTTAAAAGATTCCAGGCTAATCAAAGGCTATGGCAAAAACTATAAAACCACGCTGAAAGATAAGACCGTTGTAGCGGATTTCATGCTTCCGTATCGCTGTTGCTCAGATTGTAACCCGATCAACTTTATCGTGCCAAGACCAGTGGTGTTTCTTAACCTTGGTACGGAAACGTATTGTTTAGGCTTGGAGCAAGACCCTATATCCTTTGAGGTGATTCCAAAAGATGCCACTGTAAAAGTGGAAGAAGGGGTGACGGGAGTAGTGATATCAGGACAGTTTATCAGCATCGACCCAGAAGCATTCAACCCAGAACTGATCGGAAAACCCATCAGCTTCACGGTCAATGGCGAGCCTACAGACGCACAACTTATCGTGCACGAAGCACCGTTGTTTACCATTAAGCTGCCAGAGCAGCCTGTGATAAGCGGCTTGGAGGTTACATTCGAACCGTCACAGACTATTGATGGGGCGGCGTATGAATGGGATTTTGGTGATGACAATGGCTCTGAGGATGAAGCCCCTAGTCATACCTACGATTTGCCTGAAGAAGTCAAATCCGTAACGGTTTCACTGACCATCACGCCCGAAAACGGTGCATGTCCCCGTACGGTTACCGAAGAGCTAGAGATTGGCCATATCATCATCGATGATACCGTTGATTTGGCACTTGAACCCAATGAATTCTGTCGTGGCAGAGAAAGCACACCAACGCCATTTGACGTGGTACCGGAAGATGGTAAAGTGGCCGGTACAGGAGTGACCACCAATCAGGAAGGAAAATATGTATTTGATCCCAATATGGTGCCGCAAAGCCAATTGGGTAGGGATATCACCGGTTTTACCGTAAATGGCCAATCGGTGGATTTGGTGGTCAGGGTTTTCCAAAGCCCGACTTTGTTGATTGACACCAAAGTAGATGACCATGGTCCCAATGAAGGCTATACGGTAACCTTTACCATTACCAATCCTCCAAGTGCTGCCAAAGAGTACCAATGGATCATTGATGGCAAGGAACAGGAAGTCACTGAAGAAACCAGCTTTAGTCAATCCTTCAATCCAGATGTAAAATCAGTATCGGTCAGTGTGAAGGCCCATCTTGGAAATATTTGTGAAGAAGCTTCCTCGGATGAAATTACGGTAGCGTTAGATGAAAAAACGGAGGGGAATTGTACCGAACTTGGTAGAGAAGAGGTGGCTAAAATGATTGGCACCCATCAGGAATTTATCAATTCGCCACAGTTTAAGGAAATGGGCAATTGGGGGCAGGATACCATGATGGAGGCCTTCGAGGCAATGAATTCAATCGATCAAAAATTGGCTGATTTCCAAAATGGAAGTGCTAACAATAGTTTGCTGGGAATTTTTGATGAGCAGTTTACCAATTTGGTTTCTTACCTCATTGAAATGCATCCTGGAGATGGGGCCGATGCGCCAATGAAGAGTTTATACAGGGATAACGTTCGTTTATTTTACTTGATATTGAGATGTCAGGAGCCAAGAATCCTGATAGAATCGAAAAAGGTATTAAACCAATTAACCGATAAAATCACCAGTGATTTCAATTTACTGGAAGAGGGCAAGGTGAACTGGGACCCAAATAAAACCATGGGCTCCTTTTATGAGGAAACCACACCGTATTTTGAAGGAGTGGATTTTATTATGGAAGCGATTAAAGAGCAAACGAATATCCTTGGCCAGTGAGCACGATAACCAATCATATCGTCCACAAAGTACTGGTCCAGCTCCACATTGACGATCAGCAAACAGCTATGAATATCCAAAACCAAGTCGCAGCTTTTGTCCATAACGAGCTATTTCCACTCCTAGAGGAATACTTTTCTGACTTGGAGCAAATACTGAAAGGAAATCATTTGCAGGTCTCCGAGCTCAATATTGAACTTCATAGTCCCAAACAACTATTTGGTTCCATAGGACGGACCACCAATAAGCTCGCTGTAGACCATCTCTTGAACCAATTTCGGCAGCAGGTGGAGCAGCAATTGCGGCAATGGAGCAGAACAATCCGGTCCAGTTCCGTCATAGAGGGTAGTATGACCAAACCAATCCGTTCACTTAATGTCGTGAATGGAAGGGAGAAGCCATCTGAAAATACTCCTTCAGACCTGACTTCAAGTCAGCGGATGGTGCAGTCGATCATCTATATAATGGAACACGGGCACAGGCCATGGTGGCTAGGAGAACATGAAAAGGTGACGTTTTTCTCCCAGTGGAATACAATGGATGCTACTATAAAGGATAGCTTTAAGCAGCCGGCACTGCAAGGTTTCTTTAAAAACCTGCCCTATCAGCCCAATGTACTTAAGCGACTAATCGACCAATTTTCTAATGATCAATTGGGGAAAATATATCATGAATTGATGAATAGCAATGCTGAATTAACCTCAATTCAACTTTATAAAACATTGGTCAATCGTGTTTCATCAAGTAAGTTCAGGATGACGTTTTGGCGGATGGTTTTTGGGACGTTCTCTAAGACGTATTTTGACAAAAATCATATAGAGCAAGCTCAAAATC